>NZ_JBFEGM010000029.1:0-854 GCF_047228845.1 Sporosarcina pasadenensis | reverse complement strand
GCTGACGAAGAAGAAGCTGTTGACGCTCCAGCTGACGAAGAAGAAGCTGTAGATGCACCTGCTGACGAAGAAGAAGCTGTTGACGCTCCAGCTGACGAAGAAGAAGCTGTTGATGCACCTGCTGACGAAGAAGAAGCTGTTGACGCTCCAGCTGACGAAGAAGAAGCTGTTGACGCTCCGGCTGACGAAGAAGATTCTAATGAAGCACCTGTAAATGAAGACGAAGCTACGGATGTACCTGTAGATGAAGAAGCTACAGATGCACCAGCTGACGAAGAAGAAGCAGAAGTAGACGCTGAAGAAACAGAAAAGCCAGCTGACGAGAATATCACTGAAGATACTACGTCAACTGACCAAACCGATTCTATTATAACAGACGACGCAATCAATGAGTACAAATCAATCTTACAAAATTATGTAAGTTTGATCGACTACTATAACCTTGCTATCCAAAACCAACTTGGTATCGTTTTACCAGGTGAAGAAACAGAAGAAGTACCTACTGAAGGCGAAGATGCTACAGAAGACGGTACAATTGAATTACCTGCTGGAGACGAAGATGTAGCGGAAGAGCCTGTTGAAGGTGACGACGCTGTCGAAGGCGAAGAGCCTGTTGAAGGCGAAGACGCTGTTGAAGGCGAAGACGCCGTTGAAGGCGAAGACGCCGTTGAAGGCGAAGAAGCTGTCGAAGGCGAAGAAGCCGTCGAAGGCGAAGACGCTGTTGAAGGCGAAGACGCTGTTGAAGGCGAAGACGCTGTTGAAGGCGAAGACGCTGTTGAAGGCGAAGACGCTGTTGAAGGCGAAGACGCTGTTGAAGGCGAAGACGCTGTTGAAGGCGAAGACGCTGTTGAAGG
>NZ_JBFEGM010000028.1:0-1276 GCF_047228845.1 Sporosarcina pasadenensis | reverse complement strand
GGCACTGACATAAGAAATTGAGACAAATAAAAACACCTTACGTTGAAAAACGGGTATTGACCCTTAATACAACAACGTGGAGGTGTTTTTTCTATGGGAACTAAAGTTAGTTATCCAGAAGAAGTTAAATTAAAGGCGATTAAAATGAGGTTAGCGGGTGTTCCTGTAAAAGAAGTTATGGAGGAACTGAGTATTCGAAACCGTACACAGCTGAAAACTTGGATGAAATGGTATCGGAATGGTGAATTACACCGTCTTGCACAACCGGTTGGAAAGCAATATGCCTTCGGCAAAGGGCCAGATTATGATAGTGAGACAGCTAGGTTGCAGTCTGAAAATCGGTATCTTAAACAACAGGTTGAAGTATTAAAAAAGTACGCGGAATTGGAAAGGAAGTGGCGCCAAAAGTTGTGATTCAGTTAGTGGAAGAATTAAGAGGAAATATGACTGTAGGAGAAATCTGTGGACACTTGGGCGTTAGTCGATCATCTTATTACCGCTGGAAAGCTCATGAAAAGAACGAGACGCCAAAGGAGGTGCGGGATCAGCAGATTGGAGAATTGTGTAAGAGACATAAATTCCGATATGGCTACCGGAAGATTGCCGAATTGTATCCTGGAGCCTGCGAGAAGACGGTACAACGTGTCATGCAGAAACATGGTTGGCAGTGCCGTGTAAAAGTGAAGAAACGGAAACGTACTGGGCAGCCTGCATATGTCGCACCGAATCTGTTGGCGAGGGATTTTACTGCGTCTAAACCCTTGGAAAAGCTAGTCACGGATATTACGTACTTGCCTTTCGGCCAATCCATGATGTATCTTTCAAGTATTCTTGATCTCTATAACGGGGAAATTGTGGCTCAGACTATTGGTTCCATTCAGGATACCGCTTTCGTTCTGGATACGTTGCATCAATTACCTGACTTGCCAGAAGGCTGTGTCTTGCATAGTGATCAAGGTTCGGTATATACATCATATGACTATCAAAAGGCAGTAAAAGAAAAGAGAATTACCATGAGCATGTCCCGTAAGGGCACACCCGCTGATAATTCTCCAATCGAAACGTTCCACTCCTCGCTAAAGTCGGAAACGTTTTACCTCGACGGAATCCATCGCACATCAAATGCACATGTGATTCAAATTGTCGAAGAATACATTACTTATTATAACAATATCCGCATCCAAACGAAATTAAACAGCCAATCGCCGGTACAATACCGACAACTGGCTGCTTAATAAGGTGTTTTTTACTTGTCTCAAAAAAGATAGTCAGTGCC
>NZ_JBFEGM010000026.1:0-2944 GCF_047228845.1 Sporosarcina pasadenensis | reverse complement strand
TAAGGTTAAGTCCTCGATCGATTAGTATCCGTCAGCTGCACGTGTCGCCACGCTTCCACCCCGGACCTATCCACCTCATCTTCTTTGAGGGATCTTACTTACAAATGTAATGGGAAATCTCATCTTGAGGGGGGCTTCATGCTTAGATGCTTTCAGCATTTATCCCGTCCACACATAGCTACCCAGCGATGCCTTTGGCAAGACAACTGGTACACCAGCGGTGTGTCCATCCCGGTCCTCTCGTACTAAGGACAGCTCCTCTCAAATTTCCTGCGCCCGCGACGGATAGGGACCGAACTGTCTCACGACGTTCTGAACCCAGCTCGCGTACCGCTTTAATGGGCGAACAGCCCAACCCTTGGGACCGACTACAGCCCCAGGATGCGATGAGCCGACATCGAGGTGCCAAACCTCCCCGTCGATGTGGACTCTTGGGGGAGATAAGCCTGTTATCCCCGGGGTAGCTTTTATCCGTTGAGCGATGGCCCTTCCATGCGGAACCACCGGATCACTAAGCCCGTCTTTCGACCCTGCTCGACTTGTAGGTCTCGCAGTCAAGCTCCCTTATGCCTTTGCACTCTACGAATGATGTCCAACCATTCTGAGGGAACCTTTGGGCGCCTCCGTTACACTTTAGGAGGCGACCGCCCCAGTCAAACTGCCCACCTGACACTGTCTCCTGCCCGGATCACGGGCAAGGGTTAGAAGTCCAATACAGCCAGGGTAGTATCCCACCATTGCCTCCTCCGAAGCTGGCGCTCCGGATTCCAAGGCTCCTACCTATCCTGTACAGGCTGCACCGGAATTCAATATCAGGCTACAGTAAAGCTCCACGGGGTCTTTCCGTCCTGTCGCGGGTAATGCGCATCTTCACGCATATTATAATTTCACCGAGTCTCTCGTTGAGACAGTGCCCAGATCGTTACGCCTTTCGTGCGGGTCGGAACTTACCCGACAAGGAATTTCGCTACCTTAGGACCGTTATAGTTACGGCCGCCGTTTACTGGGGCTTCAATTCGAAGCTTCGCTTGCGCTGACCTCTCCTCTTAACCTTCCAGCACCGGGCAGGCGTCAGCCCCTATACGTCACCTTACGGTTTTGCAGAGACCTGTGTTTTTGCTAAACAGTCGCCTGGGCCTATTCACTGCGGCTCTCTCGGGCTTTAACACCCTACCAGAGCACCCCTTCTCCCGAAGTTACGGGGTCATTTTGCCGAGTTCCTTAACGAGAGTTCTCTCGATCACCTTAGGATTCTCTCCTCGCCTACCTGTGTCGGTTTGCGGTACGGGCACCTCCCGCCTCGCTAGAGGCTTTTCTTGGCAGTGTGAAATCAGGGACTCCGGGGATAATTCCCCTTGCCATCACAGCTCAATGTTATAGGAACGGGATTTGCCTCGTTCCACACCTCACTGCTTGGACGCGCATGACCAACAGCGCGCTCACCCTATCCTTCTGCGTCCCCCCATTGCTGATAACGGCGGGGAGGTGGTACAGGAATATCAACCTGTTATCCATCGTCTACGCCTTTCGGCCTCGACTTAGGTCCCGACTAACCCTGAGCGGACGAGCCTTCCTCAGGAAACCTTAGGCATTCGGTGGAAGGGATTCTCACCCTTCTTTCGCTACTCATACCGGCATTCTCACTTCCAAGCGCTCCACCAGTCCTTACGGTCTAGCTTCGACGCCCTTGGAACGCTCTCCTACCACTGACACCATAGGTGTCAATCCGCAGTTTCGGTGATCCGTTTAGCCCCGGTACATTTTCGGCGCAGCGCCACTCGACCAGTGAGCTATTACGCACTCTTTAAATGGTGGCTGCTTCTAAGCCAACATCCTGGTTGTCTGGGCAGCGCCACATCCTTTTCCACTTAACGGATACTTGGGGACCTTAACTGGCGGTCTGGGCTGTTTCCCTCTCGACTACGGATCTTATCACCCGCAGTCTGACTCCCAAACATAAATCATCGGCATTCGGAGTTTGTCTGAATTCGGTAACCCGGGATGGGCCCCTAGTCCAAACAGTGCTCTACCTCCGAGATTCTTTCGTTTGAGGCTAGCCCTAAAGCTATTTCGGAGAGAACCAGCTATCTCCAGGTTCGATTGGAATTTCACCGCTACCCACACCTCATCCCCGCACTTTTCAACGTACGTGGGTTCGGGCCTCCAGTAAGTGTTACCTTACCTTCACCCTGGACATGGGTAGATCACCTGGTTTCGGGTCTACGACCCCATACTCATTCGCCCTATTCAGACTCGCTTTCGCTGCGGCTCCGCATTCGCTGCTTAACCTTGCATGGAATCGTAACTCGCCGGTTCATTCTACAAAAGGCACGCCATCACCCATTAACGGGCTCTGACAACTTGTAGGCACACGGTTTCAGGTTCTTTTTCACTCCCCTTCCGGGGTGCTTTTCACCTTTCCCTCACGGTACTGGTTCACTATCGGTCACTAGGGAGTATTTAGCCTTGGGAGATGGTCCTCCCGGATTCCGACGGAATTTCACGTGTTCCGCCGTACTCAGGATCCACTCTGGAGGGGACGGACTTTCGACTACGGGGCTATTACCCGCTATGGCGGACCTTTCCAGGCCTCTTCGTCTAATCCGTCCCTTTGTAACTCCGTATAGAGTGTCCTACAACCCCAGGAAGCAAGCTTCCTGGTTTGGGCTCTTCCCGTTTCGCTCGCCGCTACTAAGGGAATCGATGTTTCTTTCTCTTCCTCCGGGTACTTAGATGTTTCAGTTCTCCGGGTGTGCCTCGTTCACGCTATGTATTCACGTGAACGTACTGCCCCATTACGGGCAGTGGGTTTCCCCATTCGGAAATCTTCGGATCACAGCTTACTTACAGCTCCCCGAAGCATATCGGTGTTAGTGCCGTCCTTCATAGGCTCCTAGTGCCAAGGCATCCGCCGTGCGCCCTTTCTAACTTAACCTTTATACGG
>NZ_JBFEGM010000025.1:0-17729 GCF_047228845.1 Sporosarcina pasadenensis | reverse complement strand
GTTGTTGTATTAAGGGTCAATACCCGTTTTTCAACGTAAGGTGTTTTTATTTGTCTCAATTTCTTATGTCAGTGCCGATATAGTTGGCTTCTTCATTTATTTTATACAATTGTAGTGCATAATCAGAATTGTTCACTGCACAGGCACCCAACCAATTCTGAATACTCAACAGCCCTCAACCCGCACAGAAAGCAGCCATTACCAATAAAATAGAGAAAGGCTTGCTTACAAAGGAGAGAGACTATGCTTTTCAAAACATCCATTCCGTCGCATCCAAAGTACATTCATCGTATTCTCAATCGATGGCCACCGACGAAAAGGCTTCTATTCATGGCATTGATGGCAGCACTTGCAGCCATATTGCAATCTGCGGGAGGTTTGCTACCCGCCATCGGCTTTGCCATTAGCCCTTTCGCCACCGCCCCGATTATGCTCGTCGCATTGATGTGTTTGCGCTCCGGGATTTTCACCTATATCGTAACGATTTTATTGTTGTTCTTACTTGAACCGACCGAATTAGTCATTTTCCCTTTTACAACCGGATTACTCGGACTAGGCTTAGGATGGGCACTTTACAGACTCAACAAGCGGCTGGAAGTTGTCCTGACAAATGGCCTGCTATTATGTATCGGCATTTGCATCCCCTTGTACGTACTCGGCTTTCCCGTATTCGGTCCAACCGTCTCCTCTTCATTCAATCTGATTTCCTTGCTCCTTATTCTCATCTTCTCCCTGATCTACAGCTGGATCTGGACGGAACTCAGCCTATTCTTCCTCCGCAAAATCAAAACAATTCTCAAAGCGGTGCCTGTGTAACACACATTTATGACAATTCAATAAACTCTATATAAATACAGAAAGAAGCCAACGGAATGTTGATACCGTTGGCTGCTTCATTTATTTTATGCAATTGTAGTGCATAATCAGAATTGTTCGCTGCACAGGCACCGACAAGATTCTGAAAACTTCATTCCACTACGCCACAAGCGATGCGGTCGCCGGAGTTGCCGGATGGTTGGGTTTTTCCGTCGTCTGCTTCTGCGTGGATGACGAGGGCTGTGCCGCCGTCATGGAATAAGGAGTTTTCCTCTCCTGGCGTCAATGTCAGGTTTTCAACGAAGAACTCTTCCTTTACAGTGCCATCGGGACCGACTTCGAGGTTCGGCAAATCGCCGGCATGCGGGCCTTCTTCGTGGTCAAGTCCATGGCTTGCCCCCGTCGGATTGAAATGCCCTCCTGCTGATTCAAAGTCGGGCGCTTCACATACCCCTTTTTCGTGGAAATGAAAGCCGTGAGGACCTTCAGGCAATCCTTCCGCTTCTACCATGATGCGTAAAGCGTCCTCTTCCTCGGTCAATTCCGCTGTTCCAACCGGTTTTCCGTTGCCGTCCATCAAATGGACTTTCACGGATGGCAGTTCATCCTCCACTTCAGCCGATTCCGTAGCATTCGTCCCCTCATTAACTTCACCTTCTGTTTCGATAGCCGGAGCCGGATCATTCTTCTTATCGGCGCATGCTGCAAAAACTAAAACGCTCGTAAGGATCATCGTTATCCAAATCCATTTTTTCATATCCACACACTCCCTCTACTAAAGTATTGACACCTATACAATTCACTATTTTTCATCAGTTAAACGGGATTCTCGCAAAAGAGCACTTACCACTCATCTAAATTGGAACGTATTGACAACAATGAGAGAAGGAACTCCTATGGAAATAGCAACACAAAAAAGGAACAGGTCCACTTTCCAGACCTGTTCCTCTTCAATCTATTAATGTCCCTAATTAATTCCGGACAAGATAATCAAATGCACCCAACGAAGCGGTCGCGCCAGATCCCATTGAAATGATGATCTGCTTGAACGGGCTATCCGTGCAGTCTCCTGCAGCAAAGACACCAGGGACGTTCGTTGCGCCGCGCTTATCGACGAGGATCTCGCCGAATTTATTGCGCTCGACCGTGTCGCCGAGCCAATCCGTATTTGGCACAAGACCGATTTGGACGAATACGCCGGCTAGCTCGACATGCTTTTCTTCGCCTGATTCACGATCAACGTAAGTGATTCCGTTAACTTTATCCGTACCGGTAATCTCTTTCGTTTGAGCATTTGTGACCACAGTGACATTCGGCAAGCTGTGTAGACGTTCTTGCAGTACAGAATCAGCTTTCAACTCAGAGTTGAATTCAAGTACCGTTACATGATTTGTAATTCCCGCAAGGTCAATCGCCGCCTCGACACCGGAGTTTCCGCCGCCGACGACCGCAACGTCTTTCCCTTCGAATAAAGGACCGTCACAGTGCGGGCAGTACGCAACTCCTTTATTCCTGAATTCAGCCTCGCCAGGTACGCCGATATTCCGCCAGCGCGCGCCTGTTGAAAGGATGACGGATTTACTCTTCAGAACAGCACCGTTTTCCAATTCGATCTCGATAAGGTCTTTCTTCTCCAAACGCTTCGCACGCACCAAATTCATAACATCGATGTTATAGTCCTTCACGTGCTCTTCAAGGCTAGCAGCTAGTTTAGGACCTTCTGTGCGATTTACGCTAATGAAGTTCTCAATTGCAGCCGTATCCAAAATTTGACCGCCGAAACGCTCAGCGACAATTCCTGTGCGAATTCCTTTACGAGCGGCGTAAATAGCAGCACTCGCGCCCGCTGGACCGCCGCCGACAACGAGGACGTCAAATGGATCTTTATCGGCAAATTCCGATGCGTCCGGGCCGCTTCCGAGTTCAGCAAGGATTTCTTCGATTGTCTTACGGCCGTTCGTAAACGGCTCACCATTCAAGTATACCGTCGGGACAGCAAGAATGTTTTTGCTTTCCACTTCTTCTTTAAACGCCGCGCCGTCGATCATCGTATGCGTAATGTTAGGGTTCAACACGCTCATGAGGTTAAGTGCCTGTACAACTTCCGGGCAGTTTTGACAGCTTAAGCTAATATATGATTCAAAGTGAAGCTCGTCCTTGATGTTCTTCACTTGCTCGATCACTTTCTCGTCCACTTTAGGAGCTCTGCCGCTCACTTGCAATAAAGCGAGGACAAGCGAAGTGAACTCGTGTCCAAGCGGGATGCCTGCGAAAACGACGCCAGTATCTTCACCGATGCGGTTCACACTGAAGCTCGGAGTTCTTTCCAGTTCAGCATGCTCCACTTTTATGCGTGATGACATTGTAGCTAGTTCATCCACAAGTGCCGCCATTTCACGTGATACCTTATCTTCTCCGACGTTCACTTTAAGTAGTACATCGCCCTCCATCAGTTCAAGATATTGGGCTAATTGTTGTTTTATATCTGCGTCCAAAATCATGTAATCTACTCCTCAACTTGTATTTTATCCATAGAAAACTCGGCATGATTGCCTTAGATGTCGAATCGAATTAAGGAACGCGATCTAAGTACGCGACGTCCTGTCGCAACGATCGCATGACCAGCATCCTACTTGCCTCAATTCAACATCTAAGACAACTGCCGAAAAACTTTTCAAAAATAAAGGGAGCCCCTATCCTAAAAGGAAGGGGGCCGTCCCCGTTATCCCGCTAAACGCGAAATTAGATTTTACCTACAAGGTCAAGGCTAGGCTTAAGTGTTTCTTCGCCCTCTTTCCATTTTGCCGGGCAAACTTCGCCTGGGTTGTTGCGTACGTATTGTGCAGCTTTGATTTTGTCTACAAGCGTGCTTGCATCGCGGCCGATTCCGCCAGCATTGATTTCAACTGTTTGAACAACGCCGTCTGGATCGATGATGAACGTACCGCGATCTGCTAGACCGGACTCCTCGTCCAATACATCGAAGTTGCGTGAGATCGCTTGTGAAGGGTCACCGATCATGATGTACTCAAGCTTGCTAATTGTCTCAGAGTGATCGTGCCAAGCTTTATGTGTAAAGTGCGTGTCCGTTGAAACGGAATACACTTCAGCGCCTAGTTCTTTAAGAGTTGCATATTGATCTTGAAGATCTCCAAGCTCAGTCGGGCAAACGAATGTAAAGTCTGCTGGGTAGAAGCAAACGATGCTCCATTTACCTTTTAGGTTCTCATCAGTTACTTCGATGAACTCACCTGTGCCTGCATGGTAAGCTTGCGCTTTGAATGGTAGTATTTCTTTTCCAATTAGTGACATAGAAATATTCCTCCTAGTGTTTTTATATAGTTAGTTTAGGTTATTTCATCAAAACCTAAACCGCAGTAAACATTATCCTGTAATCTCTACCGCTTAACTATAATAATTCTAATTACATACTGATTATCATATAGATGTCGAAGTTTGTCAACAGATACACTTTTATTGTCATAAACCCTTATATAACACCCATTACCGCAGCTTTTCTCCCTTATCGATTCCATATTAATTACAAGGAAGCGAGTTTTAAATGTAATCTTCTAATTCTCAATTACCGATCCATGTTATTGATTATTGAATGTTTCGAATATATCAAACGAGTATTTTACAATCCAATACAACAAAAGAAAAGCAATGCCCGCTAAGTGGCATTGCTCCAGCTTGTTTACTTTTGTGTCCTGTTCTCTCAATCCTCAATACGCTTTATCTTTTCGTAGGCCTTCGCTTCGATTTGCTCCACATGATGATCCTCCAACCGGATTTCGGGATATGGACGGAACCAATTAATTTCTCCGTCATTATACAAGCCATGATAATCGTTGCCGTCAATGGTCACACTGAATCTGACATGTTCGTGAACTTGTCCTCTAAACATTTCCTTTACTCTAATATCGGTAAATTCCTCCAACACACTCTCCTCCTCTCTATTCGTTTTTATTCGTTACATTACCCCAATACCCAAACTGCGAAGAACAACACTAATTTTTCTACGAGAAACTCAATTGGGGATAATTGCCTGTCAGGCATGTCTCATCATCATCCGGGCACCTATAAATATCGAAGTGCTCAGAGCGAACGGCATCGTCAATGCCGGTAATCCGTACGGCAAAAGTACGGTATCTACACTACCTATAATGACTACCGTCAATACGCAAGCGATGATTGCAATGAATAGCGAAATCCGGTTCGGCCCTGCACGGAAGACGACTCCGACAGCGAGCGCCGTCAAAATTGCATTATAGCCGTACAACCCTGCATCGATAAGCGTATGTTCCCCGCCAAGTATGTATGCCGTAAACATTCCGATGAAATTGCCCGCGAGCGCATAAAGCCCCATCTGCCAATTCGCAATAAAAATCCCTAAAAAGAGCAGCAATCCTGCAACGATGCCTTGCAGAAAGAAAATTTGACCTGCTCCATCAAGAAAAGCATTTAACCATTGGATTTCGCCGGCACTTTCCAGCTTCCAGTGCGATAAGCTCTGCGGGACTATTTCGTCCGTCAATGCAAATGCTTCGAATCTATATGAAGACAGCATGATTAGCCATGTTGTTATGATATACGGGAATGTCAATGTCGGCATACCAGCAGGCTGCAGAAATCTCATCACAGAAGCGGTGAACGCAGCTGCAATGACCGCACCGAATAAAGCGATCCCCCAATTTGCAGGTCCTTCCAGATACAGAAAAAGCGCCATCCCAGTCAACGTAGGGTTGTATCCAAACAACCCCCGTTCAACACTCGAAGGATTTCCGCCGCCTACCTGACCGAAAAGCGTGCCGATCGCCGCTGATAGGAATGCAATCAAACCAAGCTTGAAAGAGGTAACCGTAATTGCAGACAATATGAGTAGCCCCGTAATCCAATTTTCGATGAGAAGCACCTGAGAGATGCCTTTCATCGTTGCTAGAAGGAAAGGAAATCTATTTTCTCTCTCTTCAATCCCACCGCTTTGCATGCTCATGCTCCTCCTCTTTCCCTTTTTCGTTACTATTACCCCAAGATGATCCATAATAATCTACCCCCCAATAATGTTCCACATTACCCTTTATTCATTAAATGTAAGATATGGGTATTTCTTAGGTATTAAGTTTTGTTCGCCGCTAGAATCGTTTAATCTCTAATTCTCCAGGGAAGTCCCTAATAGAGTCCAGTTAAGTAACTTGGTTGAATCAAGGAGGGGGCACATTGAATTTAACACCGCGAGAAATGGATAAACTCAAAATCGTCGTAGCTGCGGATTTGGCAAGGAGACGGAAAGATCGGGGATTGAAGTTGAACCATCCTGAAGCCGTCGCCTTAATTACGTACGAACTGCTCGAGGGAGCGAGAGATGGGAAGACGGTTGCCGAACTGATGCAGTACGGAACGACGATCCTGACAAGAGAAGATGTCATGGAAGGTATTCCGGAAATGATTGAGGATGTGCAAGTGGAAGCATCGTTCATCGATGGGACGAAGCTGATCACCGTCCATAATCCTATTAAATAGAAGAGGAGGATGTAGCATGATTCCTGGAGAGGTATTTTTGAAGGATGAAGAGATCGTCTGCAACGAAGGCAGGAAGACCTCCAAACTGAAAGTGATCAATACTGGGGATCGCCCTGTGCAAGTCGGATCTCATTATCATTTCTACGAAGTGAACCGCGCGCTCCAATTCAGTCGCGATGAGGCGTATGGAAAACGGCTGAACGTTCCGGCGGGTGCCGCAGTCCGTTTCGAACCGGGAGATGAAAAGGAAATCGAGCTTGTCGACTACGCCGGCAAACGCCAGGTCTACGGTTTCCGCAATAAAGTCGATGGGGTTCTTGAGAAGGAGGACGAACAATGAGTTTACATATGCCAAGGAAGCAATATTCTCAAATGTTTGGGCCAACGACAGGTGATTCCATCCGATTGGCAGATACAAATCTGTTTATCCAAATCGAAAAGGATTACACGTCCTATGGCGATGAAGTCGTCTTTGGAGGAGGTAAAGTCATTAGGGACGGAATGGGAATGCATCCGTTAGCCACACGGAGGGATGGTATTCCGGACACCGTCATCACAAACGCAATTATCCTTGATTATACAGGTATTTATAAAGCCGATATTGGAATCCGTGACGGCAAGATTTCCGGGATCGGGAAGGCCGGAAACCCGCTCGTCATGAATGGTGTAGATATCATAATTGGTTCAGGGACCGAAATCATTGCGGGCGAAGGGATGATCGTAACTGCCGGAGCCATCGACACTCACGTCCACTTCTGCAATCCGGCGCAAGTGGAAGTCGCACTTTCAGCAGGTACGACGACATTGATTGGCGGCGGCACTGGCCCATCGGCAGCTTCTCGGGCTACAACTGCAACACCTGGCATTTGGAATATCCACCGGATGCTTGAGGCAGTAGATGCCTTGCCGATCAACGTCGGATTGACGAGTAAAGGGCAGGCGGCGTCAAAAGAACCGCTCGCGGAACAGGTGCGCGCAGGCGTTATCGGCCTGAAGGTCCATGAAGACTGGGGAGCGACTCCGTCGGCACTCGACCATGCATTGCAAGTCGCCGATGAATACGACGTGCAAGTGGCGCTTCATGCCGATACGTTGAATGAATCCGGTTTTATGGAAGATACGATGGCTGCTGTGAAAGGCCGCGTCCTCCATATGTATCATACGGAAGGGGCTGGCGGCGGACATGCTCCGGATTTAATCGAGTCGGCAAGCTATATGAACATATTGCCTTCCTCAACGAGTCCGACCTTGCCGTATACGAAAAATACACTCGATGAACATTTGGACATGCTCATGGTCGCCCATCACCTGAATCCTTCCGTCCCTGAAGACGTCGCGTTTGCGGACTCCCGCATACGCCGGGAGACGATCGCTGCGGAAGACGTCTTACAAGACATGGGGATCTTCAGTATGACAAGCTCTGATTCCCAGGCGATGGGGCGCGTTGGTGAAGTCGCCTTGCGCACTTGGCAAGTGGCGAACAAGATGAAAAAGGAACGCGGTCTGATGAAAGGTGACCAAGAGCGCTCCGACAATAACCGTGCCAAGCGCTATATCGCGAAATATACGATCAATCCTGCAATAACTCACGGGATTTCGGAGTATGTAGGCTCTATAGAAGTCGGGAAAATTGCCGATCTCGTCCTTTGGAAGCCGGCATTCTTTGGCGCCAAACCTGAGATGGTGCTGAAAAGCGGGTTCGCTGTGCAAGCCTTCATGGGAGATGCAAACGGATCCATCCCAACTCCTGAGCCCTTCATTCATCGACCGATGTATGGCCAATACGGAAAGGCACTCGCCCGCACAAACATCACGTTCATCTCACAAGCTGCATTCGACGATAAAGTCCATGAGCAGCTTGGTCTGGAGAAAATCATTTTACCGGTGAGAGGCATCCGCGACCTATCCAAGAAGGATATGAAGCTGAACTCGGAGACCCCTGAACTGAAAGTGGATCCGCAAACTTACGAAGTCCGCGTGAACGGCGAACTGATCACGTCGGAACCTGCCGATGAAGTGCCAATGTGTCGACGATATTTCCTATTTTGAGGTGAAGTGAATTGATAATTGAGGAAATCAAAGCAAATTTGGAAGACCTTGATGCGCACGAAGTAAAACAGCGCCATATTGAGAAAGTCTATTTAGAAAGCGCCAATCTCGTGAAACGCATCCAGCGAGTGAAGACGGATCACGGAAATGAAATCGGCATCCGGCTAAAAAATCCGAAAGACCTCGCAGCTGGCGATATTCTGTTCATGGATGAAAAGAATCTTATTGTCATCGATGTGCTCACGGATGATCTGTTAATCATCCAGCCGCGTTCGATATATGAGATGGGAACGATTGCCCATCAGCTCGGCAATCGCCATCTCCCTGCACAATTCGAAGGAGACGAAATGCTCGTCCAATATGATTATCTCGTCGAAGAGCTGTTGCAGGAACTGAAAATACCATATAAAAGAGAGGACCGGAAAGTGAAACAGGCGTTCCGGCATATTGGGCACAGCCATGACTGAAAACCTGTTGCCTCTCTTCCAGCTGTGCGATTCCACTTTCCCTACGGGGGCGTTCAGCCATTCGTTCGGGATGGAGACGTATATACAGAAAAATAAAATCCATGATCAGAAAACATTTATGCAATGGGTAACGACATATGTGAATGAACAGCTCGCCTACTCGGACGGCATTGCCTGTAAGATTTGCTACGAGGCATTGGAAACTCGTGAACAAAACAGGATTTGGGATATGGATCAACTTCTATACGCCCAAAATATTCCGGAAGAAACGAGGGAAGGGACGAGAATGATCGGCGAGCGAATGTTAAGCCTCGTAAACACGCTATACGACATCCCGCTCTTATCCGAATATGCGGACAGGATACGGGATCAACGCGCAAGCGGCCACCCCGCCATCGTTTTTACCGTGCTCAGTCACCATCTCGGCGTCTCTTCCAACTCAACCATTCTCTATTATTTGTATTCGTCCGTCTCGAGCCTCGTCCAAAACGCAGTGCGGTCCATACCACTCGGACAAACAGCCGGACAAAAAGTGATCCAGGAACTCCAGCCGGTTCTGATGGAAACAACAAAGAAGATACAACAGCTTGACATAGAGGACTTCGGAGCCGTCTCGCCCGGGCTCGAGCTCGCCCAGATGCAGCATGAGCGCGTAGGGATACGGATATTCATGTCCTGATCGAATAAAACAAAGGAAGTGTTTATTTATGGAACCAATCAAAATCGGAATAGGCGGACCGGTCGGAGCCGGCAAGACGATGCTCGTCGAAAAATTGGCCAAGTACTTGGCTGATGAAATTAGCATGGCTGCCATCACAAACGATATCTATACGAAAGAGGACGCTAAAATCCTCATGGAGACAGGCGTATTGCCTGAAGACCGAATCATCGGCGTCGAAACGGGAGGCTGCCCGCACACCGCAATCCGCGAAGATGCCTCCATGAACTTTGCCGCAATTAACGAATTAACAAAGAGGCATCCCGATGTAGAGATCATTTTCGTGGAAAGCGGCGGAGACAACTTGGCAGCAACGTTCAGCCCAGAACTCGTCGATTTCTCCATCTATATCATCGACGTAGCACAAGGCGAGAAGATTCCCCGAAAAGGCGGTCAAGGAATGATCAAGTCTGACTTGTTCATCATCAACAAAACAGACTTGGCTCCACACGTCAAAGCTCGTCTTGACGTTATGGAATCCGATACGAAAGTGTTCCGTGGCGACAGGCCATTCGTCTTCACAAACTTGATGGAAGAGGAAGGGCTAGAGGAAGTCATCGACTGGATCAAAGAAAATGTTCTACTCAAAGGACTGTCTTAATATGGAGCAGATGACGGGGGAGCTACAGCTTCGGCTCGAGGATAAACAAGGAAAAACAATTGCGAAAGACGTTTATTTCCAAGGTGCCTTGAAAGTGATGAGGCCAATCTACCTCGATGATTCCGGCCAGGTGTGCTATTACATCCTGAACCCGGGAGGCGGCTATCTCGATGGCGACCGTTACAGCATGAGTTTCACTCTTGATAAGAAAGCTCAAGCCACGATCACGACCCAAGGATCGACAAAAGTGTACAGAACGCCGACTGATTTCGCCTATCAAGAAACAGAAATCATCCTTAACGATCGAAGCTATCTGGAGTATTTGCCCGATCCGCTCATCGCCTATCAGGATGCGAAATACAAGCAGAAAAATATATTCCGTATGGACAGCACGTCTTCTCTCCTCTACACGGACATCATCACGCCGGGCTGGAGCCCCAAAGGCGACCATTTCAGTTATGAGCTTGTGCAGCTGATCAACGAATTCCATATTGACGGCGAACTCAAAGTGTACGACCATCTTAAGCTCGCTCCGGCAGACCAGCTGCTCGGCGACATCGGCTTCCTAGAAGGCTACACACATCTTGGCTCCATGTTTGTCATTGACGAAAAAGTCGATGACGGGTTGATCGATCGGCTTTATGAAACTCTTTACGAGAAAACGGACTCTTATCAAATAGGCCTTTCCAAGCTACCGGTGCCCGGAGTCGCTATCCGGGTCTTCGGTAATTCAACTCAACTTATTGAAGGGCTATTCTCCAAATGCCATCATTTAATCATGCAGGAATGGTTCGGAAAACGACCAAGTCCCCTACGCAAATATTGAATTCGCAATGAAAGGGTTGGAAATCGATTTGATTTCCAACCCTTTTTTCGGTTCCTTTTTCGGTGCCTCTTTTTTGGTGCCTGTGCACCACACATTTATGACAATTCATTAAAATTCATATAAATGCAAAAAGAATCCTACTGAATGTTGATTTGGTCGGCTTCTCCAATTTTTTTATACAATTGTAGTGCATAGTCAGAATTGTGTGTTGCACAGGCACCCACACAATTCTGCATTCTTAACCACAAATAATAACACTTCCCCCATTGTTAGCGGAATCACAATAGTGTACGATGCATAGTATAAGAAAACGAGGTGACAGCTATGGGGCCATTATTGGATACATTCACTACAGAATTAAGGAGAGGCACGTTGACTCTTGCTGTGCTAAGTCAATTACGAACGCCTCAATATGGATATTCATTAGTCCAACGTCAAGAAAAAGCAGGCGTTGCCATTGAACAAAGCACGTTATACCCGCTCCTCCGCCGATTAGAGAAACAGGAACTCTTAACAAGCAGTTGGGATACAACAGAAAGTCGACCCCGTAAGTATTACGTAATCAGTGCGTACGGCAGCGACATTTATGAGCAATTGAAAAAGGAATGGGAAACGATGACATCGGAACTGAAAACTTTATTGGAAGGAGATGAGAATGATGAATCTGATTGAAGCCTACGTATATGAGGTGACGAGAAGGTTGCCGGAAAAATCACGGAATGATATCGCCCTTGAGCTTCAATCCACTATTGAGGATATGTTGCCCGACGATTTTTCCGAGAATGAAGTAATGGATGTCCTTTCAAAACTTGGTGATCCCGCTCGTCTCGCCGCTAGCTATCGCGACACACCAATGCATTTGATTGGCCCAAAAGTGTACGACGCTTATTTATGGACGATGAAAATGATCATCCCATGGGCGATACTCATTACCGTTTTAGTTCATGTCGTTGAAACCATTGTCCTTTTTTCAGGGGAAGAAAGTATACTTTCTGTCGTCATAAAAAGCTTTGGTATCATCATCGCCAATGTCATCCATGTGCTCATCCAAACATTCTTTTGGGTCACGATCGTTTTTATTTTCATTGAAAGAGTCGGCTTGGCTAAAAGCAGTGGATCAATTACAAAGCATGGGACGGAATGGAGTCCTGAACAGTTGAAGCATGTCCAGGTCATCTCGAAGAAAAAAGTGATTCCAAGAAGTGAGGTCATTTTCGGATTGGTCTGGACTGCAATTTGGGTCGTTCTTTATTTCAACGCGGACCATCTTGCAGGTGTCTATCGATCAATCGATGGAGATGGGTTACAAATGGTGATGCCAGCTTTGAATCAATCGGTATTGATGTCGTACTTGCCAATCGTTTTACTATTTGCGGCACTCGAGATCGGCATGGCGCTTTACAAATTTAAAGAACGGCAATGGACAATGAGGCTTGTAACGATAAATGCAGTCATCAAAGTGTTCAGCTTGATCGTCTTCATCGTCATTGCCAGCAATCCCGCCCTCATCAACGAGGCAATGATTCCTTATTTGGCAGATATTCTTGAAATCAATTTAACCTCAGTAAATAATTTCACAGATTGGGCGGTATGGACCGTCGTTGCGATTATCGTCGTCACCGTGTTCATCGAAGTCTACGACAGTTACCGGAAAGCGAAAGCATGAATTGATTGAGGTAAATTCGGTGCCTGTGCACCACACATTTATGACAATTCATTAAAACTCATATACATGCAGAAAGAAGCCGACTGAACGTTGATTTGGTCGGCTTCTTCAATTTTTCTATACAATTGTAGTGCATAGTCTGAATTGTGTGTTGCACAGGCACCCGAACAATTCTAATAACTTTGTACCCTTCTCCCCACAGGCATGGCCTGAAGACGGATTGCCACGATGACTCCTATGACTGCCCCGCTTATGCTGGAGACGAGGAAGGGAGGCATGAAGAAGAAGGCGGTGACGGTCGTTCCCATGAGGACGGCTGCGTATGGAACCGCGAAGAGCGATGCGATGATTCCCGTCCCGATGATTTCTCCGATTGCCGCCATACACGCCCGCCCAGACTGCTTATACAGCAGACCGGCAAGTGCGGCGCCGATCATCCCTCCCGGAAAAGCGAGCAACGACCCGGTGCCGGTTAATATGCGAACGAGGCCGGTCATGAAAGCAATGATGACGGCAGGAATGGGTCCGAGCAAGATTGCAGCGATGACATTGACCGCATGCTGGATCGGGTAGGCGCGGGCAATGCCTGCAGGAAAGGAGACGAATGCAGATCCGGCGACCGCAATCGCAGTGAATACGGTCATGAGGACAAGTTTTCGCGTACTCATCGCAGCACGCTCCTTTCGCGGCTCCATTGCGTTGCAGCTTCCTTCAATTGCCGGGACGCCATTTCAGGGTTAGTAGATGAAGCAATCGCTGAAATGACAGATATTCCGCTTGCCCCTGCACGGAAGACGGGTTCCGCATTCATTGCCGTGATGCCCCCGATTCCGACAATCGGCAAATCAGGATACAACTTCGCCACTTTCTCGATCATCGCCGTCCCCGCAACCGGTTTTGCATCGTCTTTCGATATCGTCGGATAGACGGGTCCCATGCCGACATAATCCGCACCTGCCGCTATGGCCGCTTCAGTTTCTTCTATTGAATGGACGGAAACCCCTAGAATCTTTTCGGCTCCAATCCTTTTTCGGACAAATCGCGCCTCAGCATCATCCTGTCCGACATGGACGCCATCCGCGTCAATCTCAACAGCGAGGTCGACATCATCATTCACAATGAACGGAACGCCATATTGCGCACACAATTGCTGGCAGCTCTGCGCAAATGCCTTATTTTCCATCCCGACAAGCGCACGTGCCCCCTTTTCACGCAGCTGGAAACACGTAATCCCGCCTTTTAAGGCCTCTTCCAAGACGGACAGCGGCTTCTCCGCATTTGTCGAGCCCATTATGAAGTAAAGCGTGAGGTCAATTTTTCCCAATCAATTCAACATCCTTCCGTTCCACCGGGCCCCGCTTCCGCAGTGCCGCATGGTTTGTCGGCCCGTGCCCATTGCCGATGGAAAGCCCATCCTCAATCGCCGCATGGATAAAATGCTTTGCTGTAACGACTGCATCATGCATCGGAGCACCTTTCGCAAGCTCCGCCGTAATGGCTGCGGCAAACGTACATCCCGTACCATGCGTGTCTTTCGTGTCGATCCGTTTGCTCTTCATTAAAAAGCAATCGCCCGCCGAAGACAAAAACAGATCCTCCGCGTCAGGAGTATCTGTCCGATGCCCGCCTTTCAGCAGTACGGCTCCGGCTCCCTTCCGGAGCAATTGATTTGCGGCATTCTCCATATCTTTCATTGACGCAATCGTCATTCCCGTCAACACTTCCGCCTCCGGTATATTGGGCGTCAAAAGGGCCGCCGACGGAATGAGACGCTCTTTCAAAGCTGCAATCGCCGACTGTCGGAGAAGCGGAGCGCCGCCTTTCGCGATCATGACGGGATCGACGACTAGAGGAATCCGATCATGACGGCTCATTGTATCCGCGACCGCTTCAATAATCTCCGCAGAGAACAGCATCCCCGTTTTGGCCGCGCCAACTGTGAAATCAGTTAGCACCGCCTCGATTTGCGCAATGACGATGTCGGTCTCTATCGGTTGAACTGCATGGACGCCGAGCGTATTTTGAGCAGTCACCGCCGTTAATGCGGACGTTCCGAACGTGCCGAGCTCCTGGAATGTTTTCAGATCGGCTTGGATCCCTGCCCCGCCGCCACTGTCAGAACCGGCAATCGTTAGAGCAACTGAAGTCATTTGACACCCCCCCTTCTACAATGAATTGGGCGACGTCTATTGCGTCATCATCTAATTGATGTAAAGCATTCAGGAAATAAACCGCAAAATCACCCGGACCTGAAGACGGTTCAGCCGCCAATTCTCCCGCTTTTTTGTAATACGCAAGACTATAAGCAACCGCATCAATCGGGGAATGTGTACCGACGGACAGGAAGGCGGCGGAAACCGCGCTTAACAGGCAACCCATGCCCGTGATTTTACTCATGAGCGGATGCCCTCCTGTAATTCGGATGATTTTATCACCATCCGTCACGATGTCGGTCTCACCGGTAACAGCGACGAGGCAACGGTGGCGGAGGGCTACATCTTTAGCCGCCTCTTCGATATTTGCCGAACCTGCACCTGCATCGACGCCTTTCGCTTCCCATTCAACACCCGCAATGGATGCAATTTCACCGGCGTTTCCACGGATGAGCGTAATATCCAATTCCTCCAGAAGTGTAGCGACTGTATCTTTACGGAAAGCAGTCGCCCCTGCGCCGACAGGATCCAATACGAGTGGACGCCCTTTAATGGAAGAAACTTTTCCGGCAGCGATCATTGATTCAACTGCCGAAGGATCCAGCGTCCCGATGTTTAGCAATGTACACGAGGAAACGGCGGCTACTTCTGCCGTCTCCTCGATTGCATCCGCCATGATCGGAGAAGCACCCAATGCCAGCAGGCCGTTCGCTTGAAAGTTTGCAACGACAATATTCGTGATGCAATGGACTAACGGGTTTTGTGTACGCAGTTCTTTCAGCAATAAAGATTGAGCCATTTATGCATGCACCTCGCTTGTTTCAAGAGACCATGTTTGCTGCGTCCATGCCATTTCCCAAAACTGCAATTCATAGTGGACGCTTTTAATGAAATGAGCTTTCAATTGTTCGCGTCTTTTATCCGAAAGATCTTCCGTCAGTTTATTCAATCGATCGATCTGTTCACGGGTTGCCTGCTCGAACCATTCAGAACTGTACGTGGCAATCCATTTGTCGTAAATCGGGTGATTCGGTTTCGCATCCTTGAGCCGCTCGCCGATTTCGTAATACAACCAATAACATGGAAGCAATGCGGACAACGTCGTAGCCAAGTCGCCTTCCAACGCCGCCCGGTATAAATGCGACGTGTAAGCATACGCTGTCGGCGCCGGGTCAAAGTTTTCAATATCTTCATCCGTAACACCCAACAGTCCAAAGAAGCCTTCATGCAATGAAATTTCCGCCCCGCATGTACCATCCGCATGCTGCGCAAACCGTTGCACCGTCAATAAATCCGTCGCCTGCACGGCAGCCATGGCATGCACTTTCGCAAAATGCTTCAAATAATACGAGTCTTGCAGAACGTAATGTTTGAACACTTCTTCAGGCAATGTCCCTTCCGCAAGCGCATTAATGAACGGATGATGGAAGCTCGCCTCCCAAACATCGTTGCATTCCTTCCGTACCTCTTCACAAAACGTCATTCCAACCACTCCTTTAAAGTTTTGGAAAACCAAAAAAGCCGCTTCACTCAACACAATCGTTGAAGAAGCGGCTCGCATATCGGCGTAAGATAACCTTTGGAAGACGTGCGACCCACTTCCCTACGCTGGTATGAGCCAGATCAGGTTCGAAGGGTCCGTGTATCGATACACGTCTCAGTCTTTCACAAAGACTCCCCCAGTGGTTAACTCTTTTCAGTTTTCAACTACACTATAACATAGATTACTATTTTGGCAAATCTGACATCTGTACTTTACGGTAATGTAATATTTAGAAATAAATAGCGATAGACCGTTTATACCACGCGTTAACCATGAAAATAAAGTAATAGGACAGGCATACATAGCACGTTATCGGCATTTTTAGGATTGGTATAATATGGTTTAACAGGGTCGAATCGATTACATTAAACCCTCTTTTTAGTCTTCTCCCACGCTTATTTATTATTACAAAGGTTAATATTTCCACGAATACTTGTTAATTGGTTGTCATACCATTGTTATTTTCTTTTGTTATTGTTAGTAATGTGCAGATGGGGCACTGCTCACCTATCCGAATGAAACTATTGTGAAGATAGTAAAAAACGGCCCTACACTCTTTGCTCGAGAAGGAGGCGGATGTACATAACGACTTTATTAGGATGAGTGTTATTTC
This sequence comes from Sporosarcina pasadenensis, assembly GCF_047228845.1. Taxonomy (NCBI): domain Bacteria; kingdom Bacillati; phylum Bacillota; class Bacilli; order Caryophanales; family Caryophanaceae; genus Sporosarcina; species Sporosarcina pasadenensis. The sequence goes on along the minus strand of NZ_JBFEGM010000025.1, from coordinate 754 downwards.
GCTTCATGATCTGGTAGTTGGGTAAAAAAATTTAAGAAAAGGGAGTTTGATCATTCTTGGTTAAAGAAACGAATCGTAACGAGAAGAACACGAAAAAGAAAATTTTACCGTTTGTCATGTCGACTTCAATGTTAACTGCTGCTATTTTTGGAGCAGGCGGATCAGCGTTAGCGGCTGAAAACGGTGAAAAAGAGTTTAAAAACCACGGTGAAAAGGTTTCCTATTATGCAACAACTATTCCGGGTTCACCTGAAAAAGGGAAATTCATGCGTACGATTGCAAATAAAAACTTCGTAGCTGCTGAGCCGGATGAAGATGATACTACAGATGAAGATGACACAGATACACCTAATAACGATGACGATGATACAGACGCACCAGCTGATGAAGAAGGCACGGATGCTCCGGCTGACGAAGAAGACGCTGTAGATGCTCCGGCTGACGAAGAGGATACTGTAGATGCTCCAGCTGACGAAGAGGATGCTGTAGATGCTCCGGCTGACGAAGAGGAAGCTGTTGACGCTCCGGCTGACGAAGAAGATGCTGTTGACGCTCCAGCTGACGAAGAGGAAGCTGTAGATGCTCCGGCTGACGAAGAAGAAGCTGTTGACGCTCCAGCTGACGAAGAAGAAGCTGTTGACGCTCCAGCTGACGAAGAAGAAGCTGTAGATGCACCTGCTGACGAAGAAGAAGCTGTTGACGCTCCAGCTGACGAAGAAGAAGCTGTAGATGCACCTGCTGACGAAGAAGAAGC
>NZ_JBFEGM010000024.1:0-20669 GCF_047228845.1 Sporosarcina pasadenensis | reverse complement strand
CATCAATTCGCTCGACTTGCATGTATTAGGCACGCCGCCAGCGTTCGTCCTGAGCCAGGATCAAACTCTCCATAATACCGGCCGGCGATACGCAGCGCATTACGTTGTCAGCTTTAGTCGTTCGGTCGGTCACGTACCGAAGTACGCTCCCTTCCTCTCTCCTTCGCTTCCTAGCACTGCACTACGTCTCCCCAGCCGGAAGATCCGCTATATAATAGAAGGATCAAAGAGAAACTTGAATAGCTCGAGTTTCTTGCTGGCATCATTTAAGATGTCAATTTTGAATCCGAAGATTCGTTTTGTCTTTTCACCGACGGGGTCGGCTACGAGACTTTATTTGTTGACGTTTTGCTGTTCAGTTTTCAAGGTTCATTTGATTCATTGTTCGTCGCCTCGCTCAGAAGCAACTTTTATATAATACCATCTTGGCAACTTCATTGTCAATAACTTTTTTCGAAGAACTCATTCAGTCGTTATTCGGAAGTTAGTTGCTTACCAGAAGTGCAGGTTACCTACTATATCAGCTTGTCTATTTGATTGCAATACCTATTTAAGAAGACATTTTCTTTTGACATCTTGTCTAATTAATAAGGAGTACTTTTGTTGATTTCCTTTACGGAATGCTTTCCGCGGGTTTCCCCTAAGTGGCCGTATTCTACTTAAATCAACTGTATCTTCTATATAAAGGAATCATGTGTAAAATACATGACTATGTTGGAGTTATTCCCTCAAATCTTTATTCTGAAGTATATATTGAGAAAAAGGGTTGGAAATCATTTTTGATTTCCAACCCTTTTGTCTCCACTCTGAAACAGTCCTGGAAGAACTGTTTTTTTATATTTCCTCACAATATTCTTCGAATTGGCCTTGCAAATTCGTGACAACGGACATCGGATCATGACCTTCAATTTCATAGCGTCCGACTTCTGCTACGAGTTTGCCGTCCTTCAATAAGGCAAAGGATGGGGAGGATGGAAGGTGGTCTTCGCCAAATAGCATGCGTGCATAAGCCGTTGCTTCCTTGTCTTGACCGGCAAACACAGTGACGAGGTGATCAGGGCGTTTATCGTAATGGATGGCGTGTGCAGCTGCAGGGCGTGCAATTCCACCTGCGCATCCGCAAACAGAGTTCACCATGACAAGCGTCGTCCCAGGGCGTTTGAATGCGGCTTCTACTTCCTCAGGTGTTGTCAGCTGTTCATAGCCGCTAGCTTCCATTTCAGACCGTGCCTGTTTCGTAATATCTTCCATATAAAAATTAAAATCCATTGTCATTCAAATCGGCCCCTTTCAAAATATATTTTCATCATAGCAGTTGGTTGTTACACTTGCAAAAAAGCGGATTTTACATAATAAGTAGAATACTTAGTTCACAATTATTCTGTAATGTCATTCATCGGAAGGATGGCATCAACAGCACTCGCAACTGTCAACTCCCCCGTTAGCAATTGTTTTTCAAGAACAGTGACAAGCTCCTTCTTCCCATGTTGTGAATAGAAACTATCGATCAATCGGTCCCGGATCATGGAATGGAACCAGTCTTTCGTTTGGGCTTGTCTCCGTTCACGCCAGAAGCCGCTAGCCTTCATTTTCTCACGGAACGCAATAATTGTTTCCCAAACTGTATCAAAGCCGGTACGTTCTAGCGACGAGACAGTCAATGCAGTCGTTGTCCAGCCGGGTGTTGCCGGTTGAAGGAAATGGAGAAGCTGGCGATATTCCCTAACCGTCTTCTGTGCAAGCTTCAAATTATCGCCATCCGCTTTATGGATGACCATGCCATCCGCCAGTTCCATAATCCCTTTTTTCATGCCTTGCAGCTCGTCACCGGCTCCTGTCAAAACGAGCAACATGAAGAAGTCGACCATCCCTCTGACAACGGTTTCACTTTGACCGACACCGACTGTTTCAATAAGGATGATGTCATACCCTGCAGCTTCGCAAAGCAACATCGTTTCTCGGGTCTTTTTATGGACGCCTCCTAGGGTTCCGGAAGACGGCGATGGACGGATGAAGGCATTCGGATGTTTTGCGAGCGCCTCCATTCTTGTCTTATCGCCCAAAATGCTCCCGCCTGTCACCGTCGAACTCGGATCGATGGCAAGCACAGCCACCTTATGGCCTTCTTGTGCCAATTGAAGTCCGAACGCTTCTATGAATGTGCTCTTTCCCGCTCCTGGGACGCCCGTTACGCCGATCCTAATACTCTTCCCTGTTTTCGGCAGCAGCTTCCGCAATAACTCCTGCCCTGCCTTTTTATCATGTTCCGCCCGGCTCTCCAAAAGTGTAATCGCCTTGGAAAGATACAACCTGGATCCATTGTTGATTTCTTCATACAGCCTATCAATGTCAATCGACTTCTCTTTTCTCACAAATCGTTTTCGTTTCGGGGCAACCATACCATCATGCCGTGACTCGATGCCGCTCATGACATTCATCGCACTGTCAATCTGTGAACGTTTTTTCTTGCTCACTCCGTCACTTCCTCGTAACCGAGAGCCACATAAATATCTTCGATCACTTTCTGTGCAGCGACTGGGATGACCGTACCGGGACCGAAAATGGCTGTTGCGCCGTTTTCTTTTAAGAAATCATAATCCTGCGCAGGAATGACACCGCCCACAACGATCAGTATGTCTTCCCTTCCAATTTTCGACAGCTCATTGCGCAACGCTGGTACGAGGGTTTTATGTCCAGCGGCTAGCGAACTGACCCCGATTACATGGACATCATTTTCAGCCGCCTGCAATGCAGTCTCTTCAGGAGTTTGGAATAAAGGACCGATATCTACATCGAAACCTAAGTCCGCAAAAGAGGAAGCGATTACTTTCGCACCGCGGTCATGACCGTCCTGTCCCATTTTTGCGATGAGTATACGAGGACGTCGGCCTTCGTTTTCCAAAAACTCGTCTGTCATCTCTTTCACTTCTTCAATATCTTTTGAATTCGAGAAGTTCGAGCTGTAGACGCCGCTCACAGACCGTATAACCGCTTTATGTCTACCGGACACTTTTTCAATTGCATCAGATATTTCTCCGATTGTCGCCCTAGCTCTCGCTGCGTTCACTGATAGAGCTAGAAGATTTTCATTTCCACCGCGAGCGGCCTCAGTCAATGCTTCCAATGCTGCATTGACTTCAGCTTCATCACGCTTTACTTTCAACTGATGGATGCGGTCAATCTGTTTTTGGCGTACAACTGTATTGTCAATTTCCAATATATCGATAGGTTCTTCCTTTTCAAGTCGATATTTATTCACTCCGACTATCGTTTCTGTGCGGGAGTCGATTTTCGCTTGACGTTTGGCAGCAGCTTCTTCAATTTTCATCTTCGGCAAGCCGGTTTCAATCGCTTTTGCCATTCCGCCCAGGTCTTCGATTTCCTCGATTAGTTCCCATGCCTTTTCCATCAAATCAGCGGTTAACTTTTCAACATAATAGGAACCGCCCCATGGATCGATCGTCTTTGTCATATTCGTTTCCTCTTGAAGGAACAGTTGCGTGTTCCGTGCAATCCTTGCTGAGAAATCCGTCGGCAGCGCAATTGCTTCGTCTAGCGCATTCGTATGCAAGGACTGTGTATGCCCCATCGCTGCAGCATTTGCTTCCACCAATGTACGCATAACATTATTAAATGGATCCTGTTCGGTTAAACTCCAGCCCGATGTTTGAGAATGCGTACGCAATGCGAGTGATTTAGGGTTGGACGGGGTGAAAGACTGCATCATTTGTGCCCAAATCTTACGGGCCGCCCTCATTTTCGCGATTTCCATGAAATAATTCATGCCGACCGCCCAAAAGAACGACAGGCGAGGTGCGAATGAATCGATGTCGATTCCTGCCTTTAAGCCGGTACGAACGTATTCAAGCCCGTCCGCCAATGTATAGGCCAGCTCGATATCTGCCGTGGCCCCTGCTTCTTGCATATGATAGCCCGATATAGAAATCGAGTTGAATTTCGGCATATATTTGGATGTGTATTCAAATATATCCGCGATGATCCGCATCGACATTTCAGGGGGAAAGATGTATGTGTTCCTTACCATATATTCTTTTAATATATCGTTTTGAATCGTACCTGCAAGTTTTTCAGGAGAAACGCCTTGCTCCTCCGCCGCAATGATGTAAAAAGCCATGATCGGCAAAACGGCCCCATTCATCGTCATCGAGACAGACATCTGGTCAAGCGGTATGCCGTCAAAAAGGATTTTCATATCTTCAACGGAATCGATAGCTACCCCCGCTTTACCGACATCTCCTGTCACCCGGGGATGATCAGAATCATAGCCGCGGTGTGTCGCCAAATCGAAAGCGACAGACAGACCTTTTTGCCCCATCGCCAAATTCCTTCGATAAAATGCATTACTTTCTTCAGCAGTAGAGAAACCGGCATATTGGCGGACAGTCCAAGGGCGTGCGACGTACATCGTCGGGTATGGCCCCCTCGTATTCGGAGCGATGCCCGGCATGTCCTCCAAGTGATCTACACCTTCTATATCCTCACTCGTGTATTTTGATTTGATGGAAATTCCCTCATTTGTAAGGAAAGGTGTTTCGTTTACGGAAGGGTTTAAAGGAATGTTTATTTTATTGATATCTACCTTGTTGAAATCGGGTTTATTCATTTTTGGAGCCCTCCTTGCCACGAATTCAAGATGTTCTGCAATTTTTCAATTTTATCTTGACCGTTGAAGATCAAGCCATTAAGGCCTTTTTGCTTCCAAATAAGCAATGTTTCATCATCGATTTTTCCGGCCACATCAAGCAATATCCCCGCTGGCATTTGTGTAAGTAGATTTTCCATGGCTTTCGATACAATATCTTCATGACCACAGACTATTGCGTAATCCGGTTGTTCACTATTTATCCATTCAATTGCCTGCTCAACACTATCAAACGCCGGGCTCCAACTGCTTCTAATTCCACCAGATGCCAAGAATCCAGTTACAAAATCTGCCCGCGGCTTGAAGTCTTTCAGTTTACCGAATGTCAATATGACAGTTTTTGGCTGATTTTCACTAAATGAATAGCGGATTTTTTCGAAAGGTACGGCCAAGCGGTCTACTTTATCAATGCCATTCCAATCATCAAAGTTTATCGCTGTAAGTTCTGCATATACATTTGTGCCAATGAGTGCTTTTTTGCCTGAAGACGTTTCATTTTGCAGCTTCACTAATTTCTCCTGCAACCGGCCGCTCTCATAAAACCGTTCAATACCGCCTCCGCTCTCGATTTCCAGAAACAGTTTCCAGGACATTTCGACAAGATCCTCGGTCAGTTTTTCAATAAAATAAGAGCCGCCGGCGGGATCAAGAACTTTTTCCACATGCGTTTCTTCTTTTAAGACAAGTTGCATATTCCGGCTATACCGGATTGAGCTTGCGTTTGGACCGGTCAGTATATTGTGCGGGTGAGCTTGTATACTATCGGCTCCCCCTAAAATGGCTGCGAATGTTTCATTCCCGGCACGGAGTAAGTTGACGTACGGGTCCAGCTTCGAAAAAGAACGCAAAGATGTTACTGCAAGAACAGGTATCAATGGTGCTTCATCGACACCATACGCTTGCGCGAACGCTTGCCATAACACTCGAAATGCTCTAAGTTTAGCGATCTCCATAAAAAAATGAGTGTCAATCGGAAAACGGACATAGAAGTTGTCAGCGAATGTTTGGAAGCTATCATAGCTTCCAGCAATTCGGGAAGCTTCCGCCAAAGCGATTGCTAGCTCAGTGACCGCATCTGCGCCTTCATGGTGAGCTTTCCATAAATCTGCCCCTGTAGTCCGGATGTTTTTATATCCAACCGGAATGGTCCAGTCATTCACTTGAACAATACCGGTTACAGCTTCCCGAAGTTCATGGTGTACAAAGTCAAACGCCCGTAAAATTGGATCATCATTGCTGACGTTGTAAAGGAAAACTGGATATTGTGATATGAATGAAGACAATTGCAAGAGCTGATCGTCGTTCCAGTTAAATTGGTGCAAACCGTCATAGACAATCGCTTCATTCCCCTTTTCAATCGAATCCTCCAATTGTTCCAGGAAATCAGCCTCGTCGCTGGCAATCGTCTGCTGAGCAATGACCCAACCCGCATCCCGTTTCATAAATCCGACTACCGAAGAGCTGTCTAGAGTTGCTCTTTCAAAATAGAGTGGTTGTAAATCAATGCCTTCCAATGTCTCAGTCGTCAATTTCTCGTATGGCTTCCCTTTCAGGGAATCGACGGCAAGTTTTTTCCACTGTTCAAAGTCTGTTTTTTGAAAGGCCGTTTTCTTCATTTTATCAACTGTCATTTATGTTACTCCTTTCGTTAAGCAGGATTAATTAGGTCTTCTGAGCCGTTCCATAATTATGTAAAGTGCATCAAATTATTATTTCACTAATTATTAGTTTACCTGACTTGCCAATTGTTTGAAAGCTCTAAAGGGTAAATGAATTGCTGCCTGAAATCCAAATAAGAAATGGCCGTCCCTCTTATAGATAGAGAGACGGCCTTTTGTTTCATCAATAGATCGAAGTATTATTTTCCGTAATATTTTCAAGGATTTCTTTGACACGTGCAAGGAAGCGGCCAGCCACTAATCCATCAAGTACTCGGTGGTCAAGAGATAGACAGAGGTTGACCATATCGCGCACCGCAATCATTCCGCCGTTCATGACGACAGGACGTTTAACAATGGATTCGACTTGCAGGATTGCTGCTTGTGGGTAGTTGATAATACCCATCGATTGAATGGAGCCGAATGAGCCGGTATTATTGACCGTGAATGTCCCGCCTTGCATCTCATCGGATTTCAATTTGCCCGAACGGACTTTGGATGCGAGCTCATTGATTTCTCGGCCGATCCCTTTAATCGTTTTTTCATCAGCATGTTTAATGACTGGTACATAAAGTGCATCCTCTGTAGCTACTGCAATGGAGATGTTAATGTCTTTTTTCTGTATGATCTTATCTCCAGCCCACATGGAATTCATCATTGGGAATTCCTTTAAAGCTTGTGAGACTGCCTTCACGAAGAATGCGAAATAAGTCAAATTGAAGCCTTCCTTCTGCCTGAAATCATTTTTCAAGGAGTCACGGTATTGGACAAGGTTCGTTACGTCCACTTCAATCATCGTCCATGCATGCGGTGCTTCGTGTTTTGAGCGGAGCATATTTGTGGCTATCGCACGGCGAACTCCCGTGATAGGAATTTCGATATCACCTGCAGCAGTTGGCACTGGTGCTGGTTCCGCCGCTTTAACTGCAGATGCACTTTGTGCAGGAGTCGAAACATGTTGTTCAACACTTTTCGGTGCCTGTTCGATTTGTACCATTTCTGCAGTCGGTATTTCCCCGCTGTCGATTATTCTTTGGATATCTTTCCGCGTAATGCGTCCTTCTTTCCCGGAGCCTTGAACAAGGGAAAGATCAATACTGTGTTCTTGTGCCAATCTCATTACTGCCGGTGAAAAACGTGCTGCTCCTGCTTCCCGATTAATAGGTGCAGCAGGTCTTTGGGAGCCGGCTGCTGGCATTTCATTTGCCGGTTCTTCTTTGGCAGGAACCGCTGACACAGGAGCCTCAGCGCCTCCTTCAGTTTCAATTGTACAAACGACGACTCCAACTTCTACTGTTTCGCCTTCTTGAACAATGATTTCCTTGATTGTTCCAGCGAACGAGGAAGGGATTTCGGCAGTCACTTTGTCTGTATTCACTTCAGCCAAAGGATCGTATTTATTGACAGTATCCCCCGGCTTAACGAGCCATTTTTCAATCGTTCCTTCTGTAACACTCTCTCCAAGCTTTGGCATTTCTATGTTTTCAATTGTCATGTCATTTACCTCCTTTCCGATTAAAATTCTGCAAGCTCACGTGCAGCTTTTTCAACTTTATCCGGGTTGACCATAAAGAACTTCTCCATTGTAGGTGCATATGGCATAGCTGGAATATCAGGACCCGCAAGACGTTTGATAGGTGCATCAAGTTCGAAAAGGCAGTTTTCTGCAATGATTGCAGAAACTTCACTCATAATGCTACCTTCCAAATTGTCTTCTGTGACGAGAAGCACTTTCCCTGTTTTGGAAGCTGCTTCTATGATCGCTTCCTTATCCAGCGGATAAACCGTACGCAAGTCAAGAATATGAGCGGAAATGCCATCTTCAGCCAGTCTTTCAGCCGCTTGCAAGGCGAAATGTACACATAGGCCGTAAGTGATGATTGTAATATCATCCCCTTCGCGCTTCACATCCGCTTTACCGATAGGCAGTACGTATTCTTCTTCAGGAACTTCCCCTTTAATTAAACGGTAAGCCCGTTTATGCTCAAAGAAGAGAACTGGATCGTCGTCTCTAATTGCCGCTTTCAACAAACCTTTCGCGTCATAAGGAGTCGAAGGAATGACAATTTTCAATCCTGGTGTACTTGCGAACATCGACTCGACTGATTGGGAATGGTAAAGAGCTCCGTGGATACCGCCACCGAACGGGGCACGAATAACAATTGGACAAGACCAATCGTTGTTGGAGCGATAACGAATTTTAGCAGCCTCTGAAACAATTTGGTTAACAGCGGGCATGATGAAATCCGCAAACTGCATTTCAGCGATCGGACGCATACCATACATGGCAGCACCGATTCCGACGCCTGCAATTGCAGATTCTGCAAGAGGAGTATCAAGCGCACGGTATTCGCCAAATTGATCATACAAGCCAGCCGTCGCTTTAAATACGCCGCCTTTCCTTCCAACGTCTTCTCCAAGAACGAATACATTTTCGTCTCTTTCCATCTCTTCCTTCATGGCAAGTGTAATTGCATCAATGTACGAAATGACGGCCATTATTCGCTCCCCCCTTCTTCTTTATATACGTGGCGAAGCGCATATTCAGGCTCTGCGTACGGAGCTTTTTCCGCATAGTCGGTAGCTTCGTTGACGATTGCCATGATGCGTTCTTCCATCTCTTTTTCATATGCTTCATCAATGACGCCTGCTTCTCTCAAATAAGCCGCAAACTTAGGGATCGGATCGTGTTTCCGTTCGTTTTCTAGCTCTTCCGCGTCCCGATAGAGGCGATGATCATCATCTGAGGAGTGGGCTGTAAGTCGGTAGCAGATAGTCTCAACGAGGCTCGGCCCTTCACCATTACGGGCGCGATCTGCCGCTTCTTTCACAACACGGTATACTTCAAGCGGATCTGTCCCATCAACGGTTACACCAGGCATTCCGTACCCTACAGCACGATCGGAAACATTTACACAAGCCAACTGCTTTTCAACAGGTACTGAAATGGCATATTTATTGTTTTCAACCATGATAACTGTCGGTAGTTTATGGACGCCAGCAAAGTTCATCCCTTCATGGAAATCACCTTGGTTGGACGACCCTTCTCCTAAAGTGACGAATGTGATAAAATCTTCGTTCTTCATTTTCGCTGCTAGCGCAACCCCTACTGCATGAGGAAGCTGCGTCGTAACTGGGGATGAGCCCGTCAATATCCGGTTTTTTCGTTGTCCAAAATGACCAGGCATTTGGCGACCGCCGGAATTCGGGTCTTCAGCCTTTGCAAAAGCAGAAAGCATGAGTTCCTTCGGTGTCATTCCAAAATGAAGCACAACGCCCATATCACGGTAATATGGCGCTATCCAATCCTTATCTTTATCGAGTGCAAACGCAGCTCCTGCTTGAGCCGCCTCCTGCCCTTGACATGAAATGACAAACGGAATTTTACCTGCACGATTCAAAAGCCACATACGTTCATCCAAACGTCGTGCCATAACCATCGTTTCATATATTTCCAATACATCCTCATTCGTCAATCCCAATTCTTCATGACGTGATTTAGTCATGTTTTAAACCCCCTTCTTTTTCAAGTCAAATGACCGGACCGGAGTGGAATTTCTTATATTCATTTCCGATCATTACGATTACATATGAATTGCAATACCATCCACTGATAGGGCTGCTTCACCGATCACTTCGGACAGCGATGGATGTGGATGGATTGTTGAAGCCACTTCCCACGGAGTCGCATCGAGGACCATTGCGAGTCCTGCTTCCGAAATCAAATCAGTTACATGACCGCCTATCATATGGACACCTAAAATATCATCCGATTTCTTATCGGCGATAATTTTTACGAATCCGTCGGCATTACCATTTACAAGCGCCTTGCCAATTGCGGCAAACGGAAACTTGCCTACCTTGACGTCAAACCCTTGTTCCTTAGCCTGGGCTTCCGTGAGACCGACGCTTGCGGCCTCAGGACTTGAATAGATGCATCTGGATATGTTCGTGTAATTGATCGGTTCAGTCGCGCGTCCTGCGATATGTTCTACTGCAGCTATGCCTTCATGTGAAGCTACATGAGCCAACTGAAGCCCACCAATCACATCACCAATTGCGTAAATATGGCTTTCCTTCGTCTGGAACGTCGGCCTCGTTTGAATATAACCTTTTTCGATTTGTATTTCTGTATTCTCGATGCCAATCCCTTCGACATTAGCTTGGCGTCCAACTGAAACGAGCATCTTCTCTGCGGTAAATTCCTTCATTTCGCCTGCTACTTCAGCGGAAACCGTGACAGATTTCTCTGTTTTTGTAACACTGTCGGGTGCAACTTTCGCCCCTGTCACAAAAGTAATTCCCTTTTTAGTTAGGAGCTTTTTCATTTCCTTAGATATATCTTCATCTTCCGTAGGAATGATTCGATCCGCATATTCAAGAACAGTGATTTCCACTCCAAAATCATTCAACATCGATGCCCATTCGATTCCAATGACGCCTCCGCCAACAATGATCATCGATTTCGGAAGTTCAGTCATTTTTAGAGCTCCATCCGAGGACAGAACCTGTTGTTCATCGATCTCCAAACCTGGTAACGTCCGGGGTCTCGAACCGGTAGCAATTATCAAGTTTTTCAGGATGAGCATTTCATTCTCTTCCCCGTTATTCATTTCAACAGATATTGTACCCGGCATCGGAGAAAAGATTGACGGACCCAACATGCGGCCGTATCCTTCATAGACGTCAATTTTCCCTTTTTTCATTAGTCCAATGACACCTTTGTGCAATTGTTGAACGATTTCATCTTTTCTTGCTTGGACACGTTCAAAATTCAAAGATGTGCCATTCGTATCCACGCCGAAGTGGACTGCTTCATTTTTCGCCATTTGAAAAACGGAAGCACTTTTCAATAACGCCTTGCTCGGGATGCAGCCTTTATGTAAGCAAGTCCCGCCAAGGGCATCCTTTTCCACAAGCGCAGTCTTAAGGCCTAATTGTGCAGCCCGTATAGCAGCGACGTAGCCGCCGGTACCTCCACCTAGAATTACTACATCATATTCGTTTGCCATCAGTAATCATGGCCTCCTCTTCGCTATCCATCAGGACGGATAGGTTTTTGCTTGCTCTTCCCCAATCATGACCCGTAGAGCCCCCTCCGCAAGGGCTTGCAGCTCGTCTTCACCCGGATAGGTGACTACTTTGGATATCCACCCAACCCGGTTTTTGATCATTTCCACATATTCCTTGCCGTATGCGAGGCCGCCAGTCAATATAATGGCATCGACTTTGCCTTCGAGCACGGTTGCAGCGCTTCCAATCTCTTTAGCGACTTGATAAGCCATCGCTTCATAAAGTAATGCGGCTTTCTCGTCGCCGGCTTCTATCCTTTTTTCTACAGTGACAGCGTCGTTCGTGCCTAAATAGCCGACGAGCCCGCCTTGCCCGACAAGTTTTGCCATTATTTCTTTTCTGAAATAAGTCCCTGAATAGCATAGATCGACCAACTCACCGATTGGAACCGTTCCTGCCCGTTCTGGACTGAACGGCCCGTCTCCATGCAAGCCGTTATTAACATCTATCACTTTGCCGTAACAGTGTGCCCCAACAGTTATGCCGCCTCCCATATGGGTAACGATCAATCGGAGTTCATTATAGCTTTTACCGACATGTTTCGCATATCTTCTGGCAACCGCTTTCTGGTTTAGTGCGTGGAAAATCGATTTTCTGCTAATCGGCGCAAATCCTGAAATACGGGCAATCGGTTGCATCTCATCGACAACTACCGGGTCGACGATAAAGGCAGGAATCTTTGCATCAGTAGCAATTTCATTCGCAAGGATACCGCCAAGATTGGAAGCGTGCTGACCGGAAAATCCCTTTTTCAAGTCGTTAAGCATTTCTTCATTGACGTTATATGTACCGCCCGAAATCGGTCGGAGCAATCCGCCTCTTCCACAGACAGCATCCAATTCAGTCAATTGGATGCCGCCAGCGTTTAACGAAGAGAGGATGACATTTTTTCGAAAACTATACTGATTGATGACAGAAGCGAATTGTGCAAGCTTTTCCGCTTGATGCCTCAATGTGTCTTCAAAAATAATATTTTCATTATCGTACACACCGATTTTCGTTGATGTGGATCCGGGATTGATGACTAGAATCCGGACGCTTTTCTTTTGCACAGTCCATCCCTCCTATCGGTCTGTACGTAAATTCCCTTTGTATTATTATTTTTTTCGATTAAGTACGCTTTTTTCCTTTTGCAGGAATTGGCCACGTGATTTGGCAACCCGTGCGATTCGCTCCTCTGCAAGACGATCAGCCGCAACATAGGAAGGGATGTTGTCACGCTTGGAGATTGCGAAAATCTTTTCGATCGTATCGTAAATGCCAGCAACCCGTTTCAATGCCCGTTCCCGGTTGTAGCCCGCAAGCTCATCTGCCACATTGATGACGCCGCCTGAGTTGATGACATAGTCAGGTGCGTAAACGATACCCATTTCATGTATGGTATCGCCATGCTCCGGATTTTTCAATTGATTATTCGCTGAACCTGCGATCACTTTCACTTTAAATTGAGGGATCGTTTCGTCATTGATGATTGCACCTAATGCACACGGCGCGAAAATATCCGCATCTTGCGAATAGATTTCATCCGTTTCGACAGCTGTTGCGCCGAAAGCATCAACGGCGCGTTGGACCGCTTCCTTATTAATATCGGTGACGATGAGCTTGGCGCCTTCTTCATGCAAATATTCACATAGCGTGTAAGCCACGTTACCGACACCTTGTACTGCAATCGTTCTGCCTTCAAGGGAATCACTTCCGAATGCTTCTTTAGCCGCAGCTTTCATCCCTTTGTATACACCGAACGCAGTTACAGGTGACGGGTTGCCTGATGAACCGAACTCCGCAGAAACGCCTGTTACATAATCAGTTTCCAAGTGGATCAGATCCATATCCTCTTCCGTCGTTCCAACATCTTCTGCGGTAATGTATCTTCCGTTTAATCCTTCAATGAAGCGGCCGAATGCGCGGAACATCTCATCATTTTTATCTGTTTTCGGATTTCCGATAATGACTGTCTTTCCGCCACCTAAATCAAGTCCTGCCGCGGCATTTTTATAAGTCATTCCTTTTGCTAATCGGAGTGCATCCTCGATTGCTTCCTCTTCACTCGCGTACGTCCACATGCGAGTACCTCCTAAAGCAGGTCCTAGTGTTGTATCGTGGATAGCGATAATCGCTTTCAATCCTGAAGTTTTATCTTGGCAAATAACCAGTTGTTCATAATCGTGAGTTTCCATATATTCAAAAATTTTCATGATGCGTTTCCTCCTCCGGAAAATCCGTTTTTAGTTTTTTGAAGTCTGTATGGCTAATGCCAACGAATAAAGCTTGCTTTCTGCGCTATCTGACCTCGACGTCAATACTATCGGAGCCTTGGCGCCTTGTATGATGCCGCCGACTTTCGCCTTTGCGAAATACATGAGTGATTTATATAATATATTTCCGGCTTCAATAGAAGGGACTACAAGAATATCGGCCAGTCCCGCAGTTTCACTCGTAATCCCTTTGTGCTTTGCAGATTCGATCGACACCGCATTATCCAAGGCAAGAGGACCGTCAATGATGCAATCCTTAATCTGCCCTCTTTGATTCATGACGACAAGCGATGCTGCATCGGTTGTGGGCACCATCACCGGGTTGATCGTTTCAATCGCTGCGAGCGGAGCGACAATCGGCAATTCTATACCACAAGCCCTTGCAGTGGCAACTGAATTCCGTATAATTTGCGCTTTTTCTTCTAAGTTAGGCGCAATATTCATGCCTGCATCCGTGACGAAAAGCAACCGATCATAGCCGTCCACTTCAAATGCAGCAACATGGGACAGGACTTTCCCGGTCCGCAACCCGTATTCTCCGTTCAAAACGGCTTTCAGGATGATAGCGGTCGGCAAGTTGCCTTTCATTAAAACCTGGGCATCCCCGCTTGATACGGCACGTACAGACTTTTCAGCCGCCTCTTCCTTGCTCTCGACGTGTATAAGAGTGATGTATGGATGTCCGTTCAATTCAGGAAAATGATCTTTGATTGTTAGACGTAATCGTTCTTCATCATCAAAGAGTAGAAAAGATGCGATTCCTTTCATAATTGCCATTTCCACTGCTTCAAGAACTCCCAGATCCGCGGCGCATGCGACGGACACGACGCGCGTTCCCGAAGAAGCCGTTTTTTCAACCAAAGCATCTAGTGATGACATATCAACAGCCTCCTTTAAATGAGTTTGTATTTCTCCAGTTTGTAATATAAGGAGCGCAATGATATGCCTAGACGGCTCGCTGTTAATGATTTGTTACCGTCATGTTCATCCAAAGCCTTTTCAAGCACCGTTCTTTCGTAATCATCCATTATCGAAGCCAAAGTGCTTTTTTCAGTGAGAATATCTTCGCCTGTTTTCACTTCATTCGTGAAAAGCGATCGTCTTATATCTTCTTCCTCGATAACGGCTGATCCATGCTTCATAAAGATCATCGCACGACTTAACACGTTTTCGAGTTCTCGCACGTTGCCCGGCCATTCGTATTTCTGTAACTTCGCCATAGCTTCATCTGATATTTTTTCTACGTTCATGCCAAACTCCTGATTAAGCTTCTCCAAAAGATGAAAAGCCACTTCGGGTATATCCCTTTTTCTTGTCCGTAATGGTGGAATTTGAATAGACAACCGGTTTAGCACATAATACAAATTCATATTAAAGGTGCCTTCATGAATTGCCTTCTCGAGGTTTTTAGAAGTGGCCACTATGATTCGGGCTGTTTCTGCAGAGCTTCGGCCATCCACTCGTTCCATTGAAAACTGCAAGTAATCGAGGAGTCTTGATTGGACAGATAAAGGCAAATCAGTCACTTCATCCAGAAGGAGAGTTCCTTTTCCGGCCTCTTCCAATAGCCCCGCTCTGATTGATGTACCGGTGTTCTGACTACCGCAATCTCCGAACAATTCCTTTTCAATAACGGCGGGATCAATAGCCCCGCAGTTCATTCGGATGAATTTGTTCGATTTCCTGTCACTTCCGCTATGGATTGCGTTTGCAAATAATTCTTTCCCGGAGCCCGCTTCCCCTCGTAACATGACAGGGATATCCGATTTCGAGGCGATTCGTGCCTGGTCGATTGCAAGGCCGATATCCGGAGAGCTCCCATGGATATCGTCAAATGTGCAAGTTGACTCCAATTTACGAATCGTTTGTCTGGCCCAATCCAATTCTTTCATGAGACTTCTCATTTCAGTAATATCATGGATGACTCCGATGCTGCCCTTTATTTGCTGATCGACGATGATAGGAGCGACATTTACGATTACATCCCGATTGCCTTCTCCGATCCTCATACTTACCCCACGGACCGGTTTTTTCGTCTTTAACACTTTCATATGGATGCTTTCGCCTTCATTTATATCGACCGTTGCCGGTTTCCCGATTACCTCATCTTCAGATAGGCCAGTGATACGCGTATACGCCGGATTGACAAGTACGCCATTCCCCTTTTCATCAACTACCGATATTGCGTCATCACTCGAATGAATGATTGCTTCCAGCATCGTTTTCACTGACTTTAAATCCGTGATTTCCTCAGCAAGTTTGAGAACTTCCGATACATCCTTAAAAATCGCAAATGCGCCGAAGGTTTTTCCTTCTGCCGAAACGAGTGGATAACGGGAACTGACAATTTTCACCCCATTAGGCAAAATTAATTCTTCATTCATCTCAGGGTTACCGGATGTAAGCACCCTGACCAATTTGCTTTCCGGGATGACCTCAAAGATCGATTTGCCGATTACGTCAAAATCAGAAACTTCTAACATTGTGCAAGCGCTTTCATTAATAAAATCAATAATGCCCTCTTGATCGATTCCAATCATGCCTTCATCGATCGAATTGAAAATGAGCCGTTGTCTATCCATTTCCGTTTGAATTTTCCGGATGAATTGATCATTCTCATTCAAGAGACCAACGAGCAGATTCGCGACAGATCCGGGAATCAATAACGTATGCATTTGAATGCTCTTCATTAATTCATTGAAAACCGTTTTATCTCCTGTTACATCAAAAACAATCTGGACTTCATCGGTCAAGAACGGCTTCCAATCGTAGCCATGCGAGATTCCTAGCTTCTTAGCGATTACAAGTCCCGGTGCCTGTTCATCAATATCGACAATTGCCGACACATTCATGAAATTCGAGTTTAAGAGCAAGTTTAGTATTTTCGTGCCCCCAGAGCCCGCTCCAACAATGAGTACATTTTGCAAGGATATTCATTCTCCTTTTAGCACCATGCAATCTTTTGCAAATCTATAATCATCATACACGATTGCTCTGTTCTTGACAATAATTGTTGAGCAGGTAAAATTAAATTTGGTAAGGAGATTGATATTATGGCTCGTATGGCGGCATTCATTGTACTTTTGATTCCCATTCTTATCACGGCTGGCGGCATTAAGCTCATGCGTGATTCGCTTTTTGGAATCCAATTTAATCCATTCCCTTTCATCTGGCTTCAATTCACGGTCGGCTTCCTCATGTTCGGTGCAGGTCTCGCATTCTTTGCAGGGTTCCTTCTGCGTCGTGATCGCCGGAAAGGACGGGTACAAGAGCGTTTCAAGTAGTAATTCTATTGAAATAAAAAGGACATTGGCCGATTTTTGCCAATGTCCTTTTCTTCTATTTTTTGAACCTGCCAGGGTAGTCAGTTATCCAACCATCTATGTACGAAGGTGGTTGAGAAGCGATTGCCTCCTTGCCGGTCACGCCATAGACTCTTAATTTCTTTCCAGTTGCAATAAGCGCTCCAATATATGGCTCTTTCAGTAGACGTTTATGAAAGTTGAATCCATCCACGTAATGATAGTTCTCCAAGCAGTCCCATTCCGTCGTCTTTCTTTTTACAAGTAAAGCCGTTTCGAGTGCTTGTTCCATAGTCTTTGCCTTTTCAAGGATTTCTGGATCAAATGATGAAATATGGACATTATCCAACATGATAGCCATATCGATAATCTTCTTTAAAAATTCCGGTCTTTCGGAGACTGTCTCTTTCAACTCGATGTTCAAAGCTAAGTGATTTAATTCACAAAATGAAACGACTTCCCGCAATGTCGGGATACGATGCCCGATAAAGCGCCTGAAATACTTCCTTCCAACATTTATGTTTTCCAATTCACTCGAATGTAGAGAAGAAATCCGCTTCCGTATTCCGGAAATTCTATAAAGGTCCACGTCATGAACAACTACGGGCACTCCGTCCGCTGTCAATTGAATATCCAGTTCGATGCCGTCCGCCCTTTGCCTTACCGCTTCCTTGAACGCACTCATCGTATTTTCGAAACAGATGCCCGAAGCGCCTCTATGCGCGAACACTGTCGGTTTAGACATTAAGGACATTATCGACAACTTCAAATACACCTTTCGTCGTTTTATTTAACTGGCTCGACTTTGCACCGATCTGTATGATGACACCGGGATAAGCTTCACGCGTAATTTCAATTTGCGGGGGTGTAGCCGTTTTTATCTTATAGAGTCCTGCCTGGATTTCACGGTCGAGTTCAAACATCATATCTCTGCTCGCCCTCAGTGTCTTTTTCAGTTTTTCATATGCTTCCGCTTGTTCTCCACGCAATTGATGTGAGTGGGCACCTTCGATCATCGACAATTGTGATTCGAGGTTTCCTGCTGTTTTTTGCAACTCTTTCAATTCCAAAGCCATTTGCTGAATCTCTTGATAAATCAAATCCTTATCGATTCCTTTCGCTTGTAAATGAGTCGTTCTTTCATGTGCATTACCAGCGAATCCGCATTCAATTCTGAAAAGCGCTTCGATGCGTCCGCCAATAATCTTTCCTCTGTTTTTATCTACGGCAACCGTTTCACCGACTACGTCAGAGCCCAATATGTACAAGCCTACATGAATGTTTTTAGCAAAGAGCTTGCAATTGTTTGCATGTTTAATGAATATATCACCACTAGCTTCTATGAGTGAAATGTCCCCTCCGAAAACTCCGCCTTTAATATACAAATCACCTTCGGATGAACAGATCTCCTTTGCATTTGTGACGCCTTCGTTCCCTTCGATTGAAATATCTCCAGTTGCATTCACAGAGTACCCCGCCATGACCGTTCCATGCACTGTCACCGCACCGTCAAATGTGATGGAACCTGTTTCAGGCCCAACATCCCCGTTGATGATTAAATGCTTTCCAACACTGACAAGATCATCTATGAATTCAAGCGCACCTCCGAACAGGGCGCGGAGCACGACTTTACCTTGTTCTTCGACTTCAACGACGGATTTCCGGTCATATTGAAGCTTCTCATCGCTGCCGCGCATGGCGACAACAACGCCCCCGAAGATATCCTTTCCAGGAATCCCATCCGTGGGTGGTATTTTCTCACCTAACCAATCACCTTCTGCCACATGTGTGACGAAATTCATTTCATAGTAATCCGCCAAGCCGTCTTCGCGGATTATTGGCTTTTTCTCCGGCTTTTTTATATATGTAATTTGGGCGTCCACGCCCTTCTCTGGCTCCCGCCCTAACGCCGCTATGACGGGACGTCCCGGGAACAGATCTGTTTCAGTTAACTCAATTATGCCGAACACGATACCATGGTCGTCCAGTGATTTTCTCACAAGTTGAAGCAATCGATGTTTTTCCGATTGGAATTCGGTTATTGTCATATTGATAATAATTTCGGCTTTCATCTTGTCAGGAGAAACGATCACTTCGATAAGCGGTAAGAAATAACCGATTTTATGTCCGGTTCCAACTTCCGTAAGGCCTTTTCTCAAAGCTGGAAAAGAGGAAATCTTGACTCTTGGGTTTTGATTTGTAATCATATCAAACGATTTTAAAGGAAAACCGACTTTTTTCAAGTCAAGCATTACATCTTCCCCTGCAACGTATAGATCAAAAAATACATTTTCAACAAGCAATTCAACACCTCGTTTATGCATTAACTCCCCTCCTTATTATAAAGTTTAAATAATATTTCCACAATGAGTTATTTCGAACAAGTGAGAAATACTATGTCGAATGATGAATGGGCTTTTCCTCTACTGTATAATCTAATAATATCTTCTTCATCCATCCTCTTTTTCATTTATTTACCTCAACTATTGCCCATCAAGCGACGTACAGACGAAGTTTTTCAGAAAAAGTTTCAAACTGTTTTTAAACGTAAAAAACCAATGAATGCAACTATTCATCGGCTTTTTGAGTATGAGTTTATAGGCTTTGAAATTGAAGTGTGTATGAATGCCAGAGATCTGTTGGTTTACGAACACTTTAAGCTTAGCTTGCTACGTGCTCCAAACGGATCTTATCTGCAATCATGGCGATGAATTCTGAATTCGTCGGCTTACTTTTCAAATGGTGGACTGTGTAGCCAAATGTTTTGGAAATGACGTCATAATTCCCACGGTTCCAAGCAACTTCAATAGCATGCCTGATAGCCCTCTCGACACGGGATGGGGTTGTTTTATATTTCTCTGCAATATCCGGATAAAGAACCTTCGTGACAGAACCGAGGAGATCGACATCCGTATAGACCATTTGGATGGCCTCTCTTAAGAATGCATAACCTTTAATATGGGCGGGAACACCAATTTCTTTAATAATCGACGTAATGGTAGTGTCAAGCGCTCTTTGTGACATCGTTGCATCCGCTTCAACCGGCTTTTGAACAACCGGTTTCGACTGCTTTTGCGTCCCTGAAATTTGAAAGATTTGTGATATCAGTCGGTCAAATTCAAAAGGTTTCAGCATGAAATAGGAAGCACCCAATCCCCCCGCCTGTGCCATTACGTCCTCTTGCCCGAATGCCGTCAACATGATAATATGCATATCGGATAATGCCGGATCCTTTTTTATCGTATCCAATACCGCAATCCCATCCAAATGTGGCATGATAATGTCCAATAGCAGCAAATCGGGTTTATTCTCCTGTAGCATCGATAGACAGACTTTGCCGTTATGCGCTGTCCAAATTACTTCCAGTTCAGGATGTTGCTCAAAATATGCATCCATCGTGTTCACCAGTTCTTTATTGTCGTCCGCAATTGCAATCCTTACTTTCCCCATCCCATTTTCCCCCTACTCGTTTTTCATCCATGAAATGATTACCATAGATATATTATTCGCATGAAAACGAACTGCTGTAAAGGAAAAATTCGACAAACAATTAAACAATCCTCTACTTTTCTGAAAAATGAAGCTAATGTACCACTGTTTCGTCATTATTCGACGTAATTCAATAAAAAAAACCGATCCATATTGGCACTGACATAAGAAATTGAGACAAATAAAAACACCTTACGTTGAAAAACGGGTATTGACCCTTAATACAACA
>NZ_JBFEGM010000023.1:0-20960 GCF_047228845.1 Sporosarcina pasadenensis | reverse complement strand
GTTCAGTTTTCAAGGTTCATTTGATTCGTTGTTCATTGCCTCTCTCAGAAGCAACTCTTATATAATACCATGTTTGCGATTCCGATGTCAACAACTTTTTCAAAAAAAGTTTTAAGCTGTTTCGAAGTAGTTATTCATTTACCGGAGAAGCAACGTTTATTACTATACCAGCTTGTCTTTTTGATTGCAATACCTATTCAAGAAGACAATTTCTTTCGATTATCTAGACTTATTCACTAATTGTCTTTTACTTTTATAATAGAAGGTAATACATGTTTATGCTTACATCTTCATTCCCATAATAAAAAAATGCCCCTTCTATATAGAAGAGACATTCATCATAGAAAAACTGCAAACGCGAATAATGCGGCAAAGCCCGGGATTCCCAATATGGCTAAGAGGACCCCTGATGCGATATTCACCGGAAAATAGATGCCTACGAATCCGCCAACAATATTCAAGGTGAAAAGTGCGAGAAACGCGAATGCCAAGCGGAACCAAAATACGGATAGACGCTCGGACAATTTCTTGATCTGTTTTTTATCCATCATCAATAGAAAGAGTAGAATGACCCCGATGATGGCGATGCCGATAATTTTCATGGAAAGCGCCCCTTTCAACTAATAGTTCACTCTATGCGCTTCCCTTAAAAATTATCACGTTCCTTCTCAACTCGTGCTTCGCCGGCGTTCATTCGCGCTCTATACGAAGCTTGCGTTCTTTCGCTTCTTTAAATAGATGAAAGTACTTACTTTCAGCGATCTTCCTGCGTGCACTCACTTCTTCATTATAATCATGTGAGTATCTCTCAATTTCCCTCGCCCGCTCCCACTCTTCCTTCATTTCAATAAGCAAGTTGTAAAGCTGGGCATCAAATTCCCTTTTTAATTTTCTCTTTCGGCCAAACATGGGACGTTGACCTCCTATAATTCCCTGCGTCCTTCAAGTGCTTTCGATAATGTCACTTCATCCGCATATTCAAGATCTCCTCCGACAGGAAGGCCGTGCGCAATTCTCGTAGTCGTTATACCCGACGGTTTTACCAGCCTTGAAATGTACATCGCCGTTGCTTCTCCTTCAATAGTCGGGTTCGTCGCCAATATCAATTCTTCCACTTCTTCATCCTGTAGGCGGGTCAATAAGGAAGGGACATTGATATCCTCGGGTCCGACGCCGTCCATTGGGGAGATTGCGCCATGCAAGACATGGTACATTCCGTTGTAATCACGCATCTTTTCCATCGCAATGACATCTTTCGGATCCTGGACGACGCAAATCATCGACCGGTCACGAGATTGGTCCTGGCAAATCTGACACGGATCTATATCGGTAATATGCCCGCAGACCGAACAGAATCGCAAATTCCGCTTTGCATCGACTAGCGCTTTGGCAAAGTCGAGCACTGTGTCTTCTTTCATACTTAATACAAAAAACGCCAGCCGGCCCGCTGTTTTCGGGCCGATGCCTGGCAGTTTCATGAAACTATCAATCAGTTTCGATATCGGTTCAGGATAATGCATGTTTTTTCCTCCTAGAACATTCCAGGCAGGTTCAATCCTTTCGTGAATTGCCCCATTGTGGAGTTCGTTAGTTCTTCAGCTTGCTTCATCGCTTCATTCGTAGCAATCACCACAAGGTCCTGCAGCATTTCCACATCTTCCGGATCGACGACGGATGGATCAATGACAACTTCAAGCACTTCTTTATGGCCTGAAACGACCACTTTCACCATGCCGCCTCCCGCTATTCCTTCTAGGCGCTTTTCACCAAGCTCTTCTTGGGCTTCCGCCATTTTCTTTTGCATTTTCTGCATTTGTTTCATCATGCCTTGCATATTTCCCATACCACGCATTGTGATTTCCTCCTCGATTTTGATTAATCATCATGTACTTGTATGAATTCCTTGCCAAACATTCTTTCAGCTTCCGCAACGATGGGATCATCGTTCAACTGCTCGGCTTCCTCAACGAATGTAGGAATCTCCTCAGTACCTTCTTTTCCCTCGCCGGCACCCTCATCCGTACCGTCCTGTTGCTTCGTCAAACCGTTGTTCCGGATGAACTCCTCCCTGACTTTCAGCCAGCCGTCCTCCGGAACATATACGACATCATACGCTTTGCCGGTTCGTGTGCGAAGGGCTTCCGAAAGGCCTGACCTGAGCGAAGAATTTTCCGAAGCCATTAAGCAATGAATTTCATACTTGAATTTTAACACAAAAGCATTGTCGGATGCCGCTACAGGTTCAGTTTCTTCAAGGAGCGCCGAATGGGATCTTTGCAATGTCTGCATCATCGACGCCCATTCTTCCCGGATCACTTGGATATCTTGACGGGTGGCGCCTTTCAGCACTTCATTTATCTTTCCGGTCGGTATTCTGAACGACTGTGATGATTTCGAAGCGTTTCTTTTCGGCTGTGCGGCAGCCGGGGCACCTTCCGCAGGACGTATACCGTTCGCAAGTTGCTGCTGTAGGTCGGCAATGACACGCTCCAGGCTTTCCACCTTTTGAGCAAGATGCGGATCGGCCGCTTGATTGCCCCCCGCTTGTACAGCCGGTCCCTCCAGATGGATCATTTTCAGCAATGCCGATTCTACATACACTTTCGCATGATTTGAAAAGCGCATTTCTTGTTGCGTCTTCGATAGGATATCTATGAATGAATAAAGGGTTTCCGGTTCGAATGCATTCGACATGGATACGAATCGTTCATCCCCTGAAATCAATTCAAGCAGCTCGATCAAATCCGGTGCTGTCCTTAATAGAAGGAGATCCCTGAAGAACGTAATGAGGTCCTCCGCCAAGCGCGAGACATCCTTGCCCTCTGCGATGAGTTGATCGAGCAACGTCAGTGCAGCAGCTGCGTCTTTTGAGAGAAGCGCTTCCGCTAGTTGGTAGAATATATCTTCCCCGATCGATCCTGTGACGAGCAGTGCACTTTCCGCTGTCAAACGATCACCGCTGAAGGATACGACTTGGTCGAGCATGCTGAGCGCATCACGCATTCCGCCTGACGCAGCCTGTGCAATGACCTTCAATGCTCCTTCATCCGCCTCGATTTCAGCGTCCACGAGCACATGTCTCATCCGGTCGACGATTTCAGCTGACGTAATCGGCTTGAAATCGAAACGTTGGCACCGGGAAATGATGGTTAACGGAAGCTTATGGGGCTCGGTAGTCGCCAAGATGAACACCGCGTGCGGCGGTGGCTCTTCCAATGTCTTCAGTAGTGCATTGAAAGCTGAGTTGGATAGCATATGCACTTCATCGATAATATAGACTTTGAAGCGAGCATTCGATGGGGCAAATCGGACTTTCTCGATAATGTCCCTGATCTCCTCGACACGTGAGTTCGAAGCGGCGTCGAATTCGATGACATCTGTGTTTGACCCTTCCGTCACACTTATGCAAGTCGGACATTCATTGCACGGCTCACTCGCCGGACCGTTCTCGCAATTCAATGCCTTTGCAAAAACCTTCGCGGCACTCGTTTTCCCCGTCCCCCTCGGTCCTGAAAAAAGATACGCATGGGACGTTTTATTGTGAAGTAAGGCGTTTTGCAAAGTTTGCTTGACGTGTCGCTGGCCGGACATTTCGCTGAAGGACTGCGGTCGGTAGACACGATAAAAAGCCTGATAAACCACCATTCCCCCTCCTTTCCTTTTCGATGCAATAGTTCTTTTATTATAGCATAGTTGGATGGGATAGACCTTATCTTAAAGTTACTTCAAACTTCGGCGTCCGCCGTTTTAAGTATAAAAAAACCCGCCCGGTAAACGGACGAGTTGAATTTGCATATGTAATGCCGTGCACCTTCCTTCGACTGCCGCACATAAGCGTTACTCCTGTCGACAGCTCAGCCTAGGCTGCCCCGCGGCACATGAGAAATACCACTTAATGCTGCTTCCTTCCGGACCTGACATGGTTCATGGGTTCCCATTGCGCAGGACCCAGACGTCAACACTACGTGCAAGAGGCAGGCCCTACATGCGGAAACAGCCTCGGGAAAGGAATTCAGTCTTGCTAGAGCGGATTGCAAGTTACAGGGCACCGCTACCTCCCCACCTAGCACGGCTTTATTAGTATACATGGTTTTGTGGATAAAATCAACCCACCCTCTTTTAAATACGAAAGGTACAAGGCGAAGATTTTCTCGTTGTCCGTGAAGTAGTTCTCAATCCTGGTAGAAAAGCTCTCTATTATAGACATAGAGTTCTCGTTCTCAAGTGAAAAGTTCTCGTATATCGTGATTAAGTTCTCATTACCCGTGCAAGAGCTCTCGTTTACGATGAATGAGTTCTCATTCCTTGCCTCTATCACCATTTCAAATGACAGACTTCTATGAATAAACTTAATAAAAATGAGGTGCAGATAAGTAGTTGACACCCTATGTTGAAACATGATAAATTATGTTTTGTTGATACGGAGGAATACCCAAGCCCGGCTGAAGGGATCGGTCTTGAAAACCGACAGGGGTGTTAAAGCCCGCGGGGGTTCGAATCCCTCTTCCTCCGCCATTCATTTTAAAATAGCGCATAAGTTGGAGATAGAAATCCGTTTGACGGACATTCATCTGAAACATTTCAAAACGCCCAACCGGCATTCCGGTTGGGCGTTTTTATTATTGTATCTTTGCGCCTGATTCGGCAGGTTGCAGGGCGAATCCATCATAGTACGGAAATTTCCTTTTCAGTTTCTCCGCCACTTCCTCTTCCGTCCCTTCCTTCACAGCTACGAATAAAGAAGGGCCCGCACCGCTGATCGTCATGCCATAGGCGCCTATTTCATGGCAATAAGCACGGATTCCTTCAATTTCCGGAAACAGCTTTTTGCGGTACGGCTCATGGAAAACATCTTTTTCCATCATCCGGCCCGCCAGTTCCCAGTCACCTATAGCCATTGCCGTTGTCATCATGCTGCTGGCCGCACTGCCTGCGACCGCTTCCGAATGCGGCAACTCCTTCGGAAGAAGGCCTCTTGATTCCTCTGTGCCAAGCGCCTTCGGAGGTACGAGGACGACTGCACCGATAGCGGGACTTGGCAAATGTATGATTTCCAATTCCCCCTGAGTGAAGTACGTAACCGTAATACCCCCGAGCAATGCTGCAGTCACATTGTCCGAATGGCCTTCCAGTTCACTCCCGATTCGCGCTTTCTCGACTGGCTGCAAGTCCAGTCCGAGAAGCGTATCCGCAATGACAATGCCGGCAGCGATAGCGGTCGCACTGCTGCCAAGGCCCTTGCCAAGAGGGATGTCGGAAGAGACCTTCAATGAATGGGGGGCCGCTTCTTTCCCGAAACGTTCCGCCACTTCCTGGACCGTCCGGACAATCAAATTATCCGATCCCGTCGTCAATTTTGCGTATTCGTCTCCTTCATACTGCACGGACCATGTATCTGCAGGCGTCACGGATACGGTCATATATAAGGAGAGCGCCATTCCGACGCTGTCATACCCGGGTCCCAAATTCGCCGTCGTGGCCGGAACGACGATTGTAAATAATGGTTCTTCCATCAGTTCGGGGCCCCTTTCAATTCATTCAAAAAGGCGTCGAACTGCTCTCGGGAGAGGAATGGCTGCCCTTCATTCACATGGATGGCCGTTTCCGGATCCTTCAGGCCGTTTCCTGTCAGCACTCCTACGATCGTCGTCCCTTTCTCAATCAGTCCTGCATCGAGACGTTTCTTAATGCCTGCGATTGTCGCGCACGAAGCAGGCTCGGCGAAAATGCCGTCCGTCGAAGCCAATAGACGGTAAGCCTCCAAAATCTCCTCATCTGTTGCGGACAGAATCGCTCCGTCTGACTCTTCAAGAGCCGCCGTCGCCAAGTTCCAACTTGCAGGGTTCCCGATCCGGATAGCAGTCGCGACCGTTTCAGGCTCTTCGAATATGCGGTCATAGACGATTGGGGCTGCACCATCTGCCTGTACACCTAACAACTTCGGTGTGCCGGATCCTTTCTTTTCGTCATATTCCTTGAATCCTTTCCAGGCTGCGGATATATTCCCTGCATTCCCGACAGGCAATGCGAAAATATCCGGCACTTTCCCTAATTGCTCGATCGTTTCGAATGCGATTGTTTTTTGGCCTTCCAACCGGTAAGGATTCACTGAATTGACGAGTGCGATTTTTCCTTCCCCAGCTTCACGCACCATGCGAAGCGCTTCGTCGAAATTCCCTTCGATCGCCACGATTTCCGCGCCGTACATTTTTGCCTGCGCCAATTTCCCGAGCGCGATCCGTCCTTCCGGGATAACAACGATTGTCCGCATCCCTGCGCGTGCGCCATACGCTGCTGCAGAAGCGGATGTATTGCCCGTGGAGGCACAGATGAGCGCGGTCTTCCCTTCCTCTTTCGCTTTAGCGACGGCCATCACCATGCCGCGATCCTTGAAAGAGCCTGTCGGGTTTGTCCCTTCGGTTTTGACGTACAGGTTGACGCCCCATTGTTCGGATAGGTTTTTCAAATGGATGAGCGGTGTATTTCCTTCCTGTAATGTGAGTTCCGGCGTTTTATCGGTCACCGGCAGCCATTCTTTGTATTCTTCAATTAAACCGTTCCATCTTCTCATCTGTTTTCGCCCTCCACTCGGTAGTAGCTAACAACGCCGTTCACTTCCGGTGTGTTATGCAATTCATTCATGATGTCCAAATGCTGTTGCCTTGAGATGTTATGTGTAATCATGATCAAGTCGACTCCGCCATTGTTGTCTCCTTCATGCTGGACGACGGTAGCTAGACTCGCGCCATGATTGCTGTAAACTGATGCCAATTTCGTCAGTACGCCGACTTCATCCTTTACGGAAATCCGGTGGAAGTAGCGACCGATAATTTGATTGTTGTTTTTCACTTTATATGCAAATTGCGGTGAATGGAGCCTTTTCCCGTTTACGCCTAGCAATAAATTGCGGCACGCTGCGACGACGTCTCCTGTTACCGAAGTAGCTGTCGGCAACGAGCCCGCCCCTGGTCCGTAGAACATCGTCTCCCCGACTGTGTCTCCATATACATAGACCGCATTGAATTCATTATTGACGGAGGCAAGCGGATGCGAGTTTTGGATGAATACCGGTTCCACGGAGATTTCGATCCCGTCTTCGTCTTTTTTCGCAGAGCCTGCCATTTTCATGGTGAAACCGAACTGCTCCGCCAATTCGAGGTCGCCTTCCTGGATATCCTTCATCCCTCTCACAAAGACGTCTTCCAAACGGACTTCCGTTGAAAATGCGAGTGACGCAAGAATCGCCATTTTCCTTGCCGCATCAATGCCGTCGACGTCCGCTGACGGGTCGGCTTCAGCATACCCGAGTTCCGTCGCTTCTGCCAATGCCTCTTCATACGTTTTCTTTTCGTGTTTCATTTTTGTCAAAATGAAATTCGTCGTTCCATTCACAATGCCTGTCAGCGCTCGGATCCGGTCGGAAGCGAGTCCATCTTCAAGCGTTCGGATGAGCGGGATGCCGCCTCCGACGCTCGCTTCATAGAACAGGTCGCATTTATGTTCATCCGCAAGCTTCAATAGGTCATGGCCGAATTGTGCCATGACGTCCTTATTCGCCGTCACGACTCCTTTGCCTGCACGAAGCGACTTTTCAATCGCTTGTTTCGCTTCGCTTGTCCCGCCAATCACTTCCACAATGATGTCGATCGCAGGATCTTCAATCACTTCATCCAGATCAGTAGTGAAAATATCCGGTGACAGTTCTGTCTCCCTTTTCTTCGTTGCATCTTTCACGAGAACTTTTTTTATTTTTACAGGAACGCCTAATTTATGGCTCAAGTCATCTTGGTGCCGATGTAGGATTTCAGCTACACCGCCGCCTACGACACCGAATCCGAGTAAACCGATATTAATTTCTTTTATCATATTTGACGATTCTCCTCACTATATGTACACTATGAAAAAACAATCGTTCTCCGCATAAGGACATTATAGAGAAATAAACTTTCAATAACAACCCCATTTATGGTAAAGTTCAAGATATCATGAATTGTAATTTAATTAAAGATTGGATTTGATAAATATGAAAGTTTGTAAATTCGGCGGCACATCTGTTGCGACAGCCGAGCAGATTAGAAAAGTAGTCGACATTGTAACTTCTGACAGTGACCGAAAAATTGTTGTTGTTTCAGCACCTGGAAAACGCTTTTCGGATGATATTAAAGTAACCGACCTCCTCATCCGGCTCGGTGAGAAGGCTCTGGCGAATGAAGATGCGGAAAGCGATCTGCTTGAAGTCGTTGATCGGTACCGCTCGATTGCTGAAAGTCTAGGCCTCGATGGCACTATCATTGAAAAGATAGAGCTTGATTTGCGCGACCGGCTTTCCCGTGATAAAAACGACTCTCTCTTGTTCATGGATACGATGAAAGCAGCGGGCGAGGATACTAATGCAAAATTGATTGCTGCCTATTTTCAATTTATCGGAGTTGAGGCGAAGTATGTCTGCCCAAGAGAGGGTGGATTGCTCGTAAACGATCGGCCGGAGCGCGTTCGGGCATTGCCTGAAGGAGATGAACGACTCGCTAAATTGCGAGATGAACCGGGTATTATTGTATTCCCAGGATTTTTCGGCTACACGGAAGACGGAACACTCCGTACTTTCAATCGGGGCGGCTCGGATATTACCGGCTCAATCATTGCGGCAGCTGTGAAGGCGGATCTATACGAAAACTTTACGGATGTCGATTCGGTCTTCGCTGCCAATCCGACTGTCATCGAAAACCCAGTCGCCATCGAAAAGATGACTTACCGCGAAATGCGGGAATTAGCATACGCAGGCTTCTCCGTTTTCCATGACGAGGCGCTTATCCCGGCTTTCCGGAAATCAATCCCTGTCAGCATCAAAAATACGAACAATCCCGATGCACCGGGGACTTTGATCGTTAAAGAACGGGACTACAATGAGCAGCAAGTGATTGGAATTGCTGCGGACAGCGGATTCACCGCCATTTACGTCGACAAATATTTAATGAACTTGGAAATCGGCTTCGGTCGCAGGCTCCTTCAAATCTTCGAGGAAGAAGGAATTTCGTACGAGCATACGCCGTCCGGCATCGATAACCTCTCCATCATCATCCGCAGTCGTTTCATGACAAAGGAGAAGGAAGAGCGGATTGTGGAACGTATCCATAAAGAATTGGAACCGGATGCTGTCATCGTGGAGCACGATTACTCGATGATCGTACTCGTCGGGGAAGGCATGCAGTATACGACCGGATTAGCTGCTCGGGCTGCGACTGCCATTGCGAGAAGCGGCACCAACATTGAGATGATTAACCAAGGATCATCGGAAGTGAGCCTTGTCTTCGGGGTGAAAGTGAAGGACGAAACGAAGAGTTTAAAAGAGTTATATAACGAGTTTTTCGTAAAATCATATGTACAGTCATAAAAAGAAGGGACACAACTTCGTGTCCCTTGTTTATTGTGGAACGAACGCATAAGGAAATTGCTTGAATATGCCTTCCGATATCATATCCGCCATCATCAATGCTTCCGCCTCGATCCGGTCGAACACTTGCACTTCCAGTTCGAAATTCCGTTGGATCATGCATACCACTTCGAGCTTCAGCAAAGCCAAATGAGAATACATCATCTTTCGGAATGCTTCTCTGTCGATGTATGGATTGATTCGATTCAGAAACTCAGCGATTTCGTCCGCATTCCGGTACCAATTCGCCTCTAACGTCTCCACCTTTTCTGTTTCTCCGTTTGCAGCGGCGGTTACCAAATCTGCCGCGATCGTGAGATGTTCTCTTATGAGGCCTCCATATGCATTCGCGATTTCATCGCCATAATACGGCCTCAAAGAATCACCCATATCCGTTGCATTACGCAAAAGGCGGGCGAGGACAAATTTCACATCCGGAAGCTTGAAGACCAATGCCGTAACGGCCATCCGTGTCCAATAGACATGTTGCTGCCAGAGAAGCCGATTTTTATTCCATAATTCGACTTGGCTTTTACTATAGCAATTAATCGGTTGCATGGGTTGCATTAGTTGGATCGGTTGCATCGGCAGGACATTTCCATAAAATTGATTCACTATACCACTCCAAAGTTCATACTTAGGTCAGTACATATATATTCGAACAAAGTGATATAGGTGAAAAAAAGAGCAGCCTTATTGTTGGCTGCTCTTACCTTATTTTTTCAGCGCTGCGGACAAGTTCAGCATATTGCCGATCCGCTCGACGACCGTTTCCACTTCATGGGGGTTATTTTTTAAATCGTAATCCGTAATATCGATGCGAAGCACAGGACATGCATTGAAGGAATCAATCCATTTCACATAGCGCTCATGAAGCTCCTCCCAATAGGAAAGCGGGGTCTGTTGCTCCATCTGGCGGCCCCTCTCTTGGATTCGCGCTAGGATTTTCTCGAATGGTCCATCTAAATAGACGAGCAGGTCTGGATGCGGGAAATATGGAGTCATGACCATCGCGTCAAACAGCTTCGTATATGTGTCGTAATCAACCGGATCCATCGTCCCTTTATCTTTATGCATTTTGGCAAAAATCCCCGTATCTTCATAGATGGAGCGGTCTTGGATGAAGCCGCCTCCATACTCAAAAATTCGTTTCTGTTCCTTGAAGCGCTCCGCGAGAAAATAGACTTGCAAATGGAAGCTCCATTTTTCGAAGTCATCGTAAAAACGGTCAAGGTACGGGTTTTTATCTACATTCTCCAAGGACGTCCGAAAATCCAAAGCATTGGCTAATGCATTCGTCATCGTCGATTTACCGGCTCCGACTGTCCCCGCAATCGTAATGACCGCATTTTTCGGAATCCCATATTTTTCTCGTAAATTCATTGTACTGCTCCTTTTCGTATCGTCTCATCGACTCTGCCGAGGATCGTTTGT
The DNA here is from genome assembly GCF_047228845.1 of Sporosarcina pasadenensis. Lineage (NCBI taxonomy): Bacteria > Bacillati > Bacillota > Bacilli > Caryophanales > Caryophanaceae > Sporosarcina > Sporosarcina pasadenensis. Next base: position 10,096 of record NZ_JBFEGM010000023.1, on the reverse strand, counting down.
AAATCCCCAGTGTCATTGACAAAGTCTAATTTATCACCGTTGAAATGCAGGACCGGGATTTCCGGATGGGTAGCTTCAAAGTCGGCAATGAACTGTTCATAATCCGCCGAGAGCTGCCGCAAATAGGAAGGATCGATATTCTTTTCAAAATCCCGTCCGCGAAGCGCAATCCGTTTCATCAACGTATCGAGCGTGGCATGCAGATAGATGATGACATTCGGAACCGGCATGTCCTTCGTTAAAATATGATAAATCTCTTCGTATTTCGCGTATTCATCCGCCGGGAGCGAACGCCTTGCGAAAATGAGGTTCTTGAAAATATGATAATCCGCCACGACAGGCTGCTGCTGACTTAAAAACTTCTTATGGATGTCGCTTAACTGCTTGTATCGGTTGCAGAGGAAGAACATTTCAGTTTGAAAGCTCCACTCCTCGATGTCTTCGTAAAATTTATTCAAAAATGGATTTTCATCCACTATTTCGCTTAACTGATGGAACCGTTGCGCTTCTGCAATCGCCTTTGATAACGTCGTTTTACCTACGCCAATCGGTCCCTCTACCGTAATGAACGGAACAGACATAACAAGCTCTCCTTTGATTCGTCAATTTCTGCACTTTATTTTATCATACAAGGATGCTGAAACATAGACGTTGCCGCAAAATGGCAAGGCCCATTGTAGGATGGTACACTAATTGCAAGGAGCGATGAATGATGGATTTAATTGAAATGGACCGCCGCTTCATGCGGCTTGCGATAGAAGAAGCTAGAAATGCTGAAGCGATTGGCGAAGTTCCGATCGGGGCAGTCATCGTTAAAGACGGCGAGATAATTGCCAAGGGACATAACTTACGAGAAACATCACAAAATGCTGTCACACACGCAGAATTATCCGCCATACAAGACGCATGCAATACCCTCGGCAGTTGGCGATTGGAAGAGACGACTTTGTATGTGACCCTTGAACCGTGCCCAATGTGTGCTGGCGCGATTTTACAATCAAGGATTCCACGCGTCGTGTATGGGGCACGTGATCCTAAAGGCGGCTGCGTCGATTCATTGTATCGATTGCTGAACGACCCGCGCTTCAATCATGAATGCGAAGTGACGGAAGGTGTGCTTGGAGAAGAATGTGGTGGTATGTTGACGAGCTTTTTCAGAATGCTACGGGAAAAAAAGAAGGCGCAAAAAAAGGCGATGCGAGAAGTCGAGTGACTCCGCATCGCCTTTATCGTTTATTTGATGACTTCTTTTCCACCCATATACGGACGTAATACTTCCGGAATGATGACAGATCCGTCCTCTTGCTGGAAATTTTCCAAGATGGCAGCAACTGTCCGCCCGACTGCCAAACCGCTTCCGTTCAACGTATGAACGAATTCAGGCTTCGCACCTTGTTCGCGGCGGAAACGAATTGAAGCGCGTCTCGCTTGGAAATCTTCGAAGTTTGAACAAGAAGAAATTTCGCGGTATGTGTCTTGCGTCGGAATCCATACTTCGATGTCGTATTTCTTCGCAGCCGTGAAACCGAGGTCTGCCGTACACATTTTCAAGACACGGTATGGAAGTCCAAGCAACTGCAATACTTTCTCCGCATGCCCAGTCAACTTCTCCAACTCATCATACGACTCTTCCGGCTTCACAAAGCGGACGAGCTCAACTTTATTGAACTGATGCTGGCGAATCAATCCGCGAGTATCGCGGCCTGCAGAACCAGCTTCTGAACGGAAGTTCGTGCTGTATGCCGTATATGCAATCGGCAATTGAGCACCGTCGATGATTTCATCGCGGTAATAGTTCGTCACCGGAACTTCAGACGTTGGAATTAAGAAATAATCCTCTTCCTCAATTAGGAACGCATCCTCTTCGAACTTCGGAAGCTGGCCTGTACCCGTCAAGCTCGTGCGGTTCACTAAATATGGCGGCAGCATTTCCTCATAGCCGTGCTCTTCTATATGCAGATCGAGCATGAAGTTGATCAACGCCCGCTCCAGTCTTGCGCCAAGCCCGCGGTAGAACACGAAACGGCTCCCCGTCACTTTTGCTGCTCTTTCAAAATCAAGCAAGTTCAGATCCGTGCCGATTTCCCAATGCGGTTTTGGTTCGAAACCGAATTCCGGCTTCTCGCCCCATGTACGAATTTCGACGTTATCGTCTTCGCTGTCACCGACAGGAACAGACTCATGCGGGATATTCGGGATGCGCATCATGATGTAATTCAAATCTTCTTCGACTTGATGCAATTGCTCATCAAGTGTTTTGATTTCATCACCGACTTCACGCATGCGCGCGATGACGTCATCCGCATTTTCCTTATTGCGTTTCATTTCCGCCACTCTTTGCGAAACTTCATTGCGTTCAGCCTTCAGCACTTCCACCTTCGTAATCAGTTCTCTCCGTTTTTCATCCAGCCCGACGAACTTATCCAAATCCGTCAAGTCTTCCCCGCGCTTCGTAAGTTTCTCTTTCACTTCATCGAAGTTCGCACGAAGCAATTTAATGTCTAACATAGCCGATTCCTCCTCGATTTTAGTGTTCCAATTATTTACTACGAACTGAAAACCGGATTTCCGCGATAGAATTACTCAACCTGCTCGTAACGCTTCGCTTTTACTCGCAAACGCCTTTCTTCGTAAAGGCGTTCGCTACAATCCTGATTAACTCTAATAACGATGATGAGCCAGTTATTATAATTGCAAACACAAAAAAAGCCCTCTATCCCCTATACAAGGGACGAGAACTACCCGCGTTGCCACCCAAATTGACCAGCAAAATAGCTGATCCACTCTTTGAAATAACGGTTCAATGTCCGGCTAGGCCTACTATCGTTCAGCGCAGCTACTCAGGGACGGATTCACAAGTGTCTTTACCGGCTCGCACCACCCGCCGGCTCTCTTTGAAAAACGTGCTTGCTACTGCTTCCCATCATCGTCTTTTATTTGAAATTAACATCACTTTACTACATGCCGCCACTTTTGGCAAGACTCAAGAATTCTCCGACCGCTTGAAAGTATGCTGTTTCATGTGGAACAAAGTCGGCCAGCGTGATATCTGTGGAAGTATCTTCCGTGCAAGTGATAGTTTCCGCTTCTCCCGTGAAGAGTGCCTGCAAATCTTCTATCGAAACGGAATGGATGCTTTCCACTTCCTCTTGCTGCAATGTAAATTCATCCAACGCAAATGTTGAATGATATAAGAAAACATTTGCAAATTCCTTGTCAATGAACCCCGGCAACTTGATGACATCCCGAACGAAACCCATCTGTTTTAGCTTGAAAGGGTCCACTTTAATGCCGAGCTCCTCCTCGACTTCACGAATCCCGTCCATAACTTCCTCATCCGCCAGCAAATGACCCGCAGCTGTAATATCATATAGGCTAGGGAAATCCTTTTTAGTCGCGCTTCTTTTTTGAATAAAAACGTTCGTATCATCCACAAGCCAACAATGGAATGTCTCGTGCCATAAACCCTTCTTATGGATGGTCCCTCTCGTTTCATCATGTACGTATTTATAATTTTCATCGAATACTTTTAAAAGCTCTGCCAACTTGAGTCCTCCTGACTCCTTTGAGTTTATTGCAAAAAAGCATAAATGGCAAAGGCCAGAGCATGTAAAATGCCCTGGCTTTCATTTTCAAACTCCACGCACCGCCATCAATTCACTTTCCGGCAGCTTACTAATTTCCAGCCCTTTCATCGGCGTACCTATGTCTTTGGATAAATCACCGATTAATGCATAGTTCCGGAAATCCTCCGTCGCCATGACAATTGCACGCGCGAATCGTTCCGGGTTGTCGGATTTGAAGATGCCGGATCCGACGAATACGCCGTCAGCACCGAGCTCCATCATGAGCGCTGCATCCGCAGGAGTCGCTACACCGCCTGCCGCGTAATTGGTAACCGGTAGACGTTTCGTCTCACGAATCGCAAGCAATACATCATAAGGTGCAGCTAGATCTCTCGCCGCCACCATCAATTCATCATTATTCATATGAACGATTTGATTCACTTGCGCATTCACTTGGCGAAGATGACGGACCGCTTCAACGATATTGCCCGTTCCCGGCTCGCCTTTCGTACGAAGCATCTTCGCCCCTTCTCCGAGACGGCGCGCCGCTTCACCGAGATTGCGTGCACCACAGACAAATGGCACTCTATAATCGCTCTTCAATAAATGGAACTCATCATCCGCTGGGGTCAACACTTCACTTTCATCTATGAAGTCGACACCCATCGCTTCTAGTATACGCGCTTCTGAAATGTGTCCGATTCGCACTTTTGCCATGACCGGAATCGAAACCGCTTTTTGAACTTCTTCCACAATGCGCGGATCCGCCATACGTGCGACACCGCCGGCTGCCCTAATGTCCGAAGGGACACGCTCAAGCGCCATGACGGCAACTGCACCCGCTGCCTCTGCCACTTTTGCCTGCTCCGCGTTGATAACATCCATAATGACGCCGCCATATTTAAATTCCATTTTATCTTCCCCCTTTTCATTTCATTCAGTATACTAGAGTATGACCATATTGAAATACTCAGTTTACCGAAATTCAAAGTGGTCAGATTGAGGTGCTGAAATTGGAAATGTTATTAATTGAACTAAATAAAGAAAGTGAAACCCCTCTCTATGAGCAAATTTACCAGCAAATTCGCAAGGATATCACCGAAGGGAAACTTGCTGTCGGCGAAAAGCTCCCTTCGAAACGTAAACTCGGCATTTTTCTCGACGTCAGTCAAACGACAATCGAGATTGCCTATGGTCAGCTTGCCGCGGAAGGGTTCATTACATCAAAACCGCGAAGAGGCTATTTCGTGCAGGAAATTGGCGAATTGGCGTACGTACAACCGTCCGAGGCGGTGACTGCAGCTGCTGAAGAGGAGCAGAAAGAGCTGGAGATTGACTTTTCCCCGGGTAAAATCGATACGGAGTCATTCCCTTTCAAGCAATGGCGGAAATACGCAAAAGACACCATCGATGAATCTGCGAATCATCTTCTGCTATTGGGCCATCCACATGGAGATGTAGAGCTTCGTCAGGAAATCGCGAAGTATTTGTATCACTCGAGAGGAGTCGATTGCTCCGCGGACCAGATCATCGTCGGCTCCGGTACAGAGCAGCTTATGCCGTTGCTCATCCGGCTGCTCGGACCGCAGGCAAAGTATGCGATCGAGGATCCTGGCTATCCGCTCACCCATCATGTGTTCTTCCACAATAACAGGGAAGCTGTGCCGATTGCGGTCGACGAGGAAGGAATGGACGTACAAGCGCTCCAGCAGTCCGAAGCGACGGTGGCCTACGTGACACCTTCCCATCAGTTCCCTACCGGCACAGTGCTCTCTGCAGCGCGTAGAACAGCATTATTGAACTGGGCAGCTGCAAGTGCTAGCAATTTCATCATCGAGGATGATTACGATAGCGAATTCCGCTATACAGGACGCCCGATCCCATCATTGCAAGGGATGGACAAAGCCGGCAAGGTCATCTACGTCAGCACCTTTTCCAAATCTCTTATGCCATCGCTTCGAATCGCCTATATGGTGCTCCCTCCCGTATTGCGTCAACGCTACGAAGAGGCATTCATCCATTACTCATCGACGGTGCCGCGGCTTGACCAGCACACGCTTGCCCGTTTCATGGCGGACGGTCATTTTGCTCGACACTTGAACCGGATGCGGAAAGTGTATAAACGCAAGCTGCAACTGCTTACGGAGTCGCTGCAGCAATATGCCCCGACAATTTCATTTTCGGGTGACGAGGCAGGCATGCATATCCTCATTAATGTTCTTACAGACGAGGATGAAGATGCATTGTCCAAGGCAGCTCTCACCAAAGGCATACGCGTCTACGGGTTGAATGAATACCGCATCGCCGCGAAGAGCGTACGGCCATCCTTTCTAATCGGCTTCGGCGGCTTGGCAGACGACCAGATTGCATGGACCGTTGAGCAGCTCATGGACGCATGGAAAATAAAAAAAAGGTGATGGGCCCTTGACGGACCCATCACCTCAGCCTGTTCACAAGCGTTTTCAATCAGGCTGAAAATATCACTAGTTATCATGTTTTCCATAAATATTACTTAAATAAACCTTTTATAAACCCAGTTGCACTTTCCCAAATACTGACGAAGAAATCTCCGATAGCGCTCATCATTAGCGCAAACCAGCCGGCTTTTTCAACATCATCTGTGACGACGACATCCATGCCGAGGTCTTTTGAATCGATGAATCCGTAATCCTCGCCCTCTTTTTTAACGAGCTTCACATGTCCGACGACCGTGCCTTTTTTGATAGGCGCTTCGAGTGCACCATCTTTCAATAAAGACTTGTCCAGGACAAGCTGTGGCTCATATAGATCCTTTTCATTCGATTTGATCATTGCCCGGACTGGCTCTTTCACTTCGATGGAAACTGTCTTCTGTTTCCCTTTCAGCACGTCCAATGTCTTTTGCTTTTTGAATTGGTAGCCTGCAGGCAGAAGCTCTTCTTCTGAAAACTGGCTGAATCCGTAATCGAACAACGCCCGTGTCGCGTCGAAACGTGCCTTATAGGAGCCAACTCCATTTGCATCTACAGCTTTCATGACGACAGCGATGACCCGCTTGTCGCCCCGTTTCGCCGTTCCCGTAAAGCAATGTCCTGCAAAATCCGTCGTTCCTGTCTTCAATCCGTCGACGCCTTCATATTCATAAACGAAACCTGGAAGCATGAAGTTCCAGTTATCCATTTTGATGGCATCTGATGTTCCTTCTCGGAATATTTTCGAATTTATTTTCGTCGTGTCCAAAACTTCCGGGTAATCTTTCATCAAGTGGAATGCAAGCTTTGCAACTGATTTGGCAGGCATGACGTTTTCGTCATTCACCCCAGTTCCTTGCGGATGCATCCCTTGTAAATATTCATTGTTCAAACCTGTGGAGTTGACGAACTTATAATCTACCAAACCGATTTCCTTCGCTTTAGCATCCATCAATTTTAGAAATTCTGTTTCCGTACCTGCAATCGTTTCGGCAATAGCGATTGTTGCAGCATTCGCTGAATAGATTGCCAATGCCTCGTAAAGCTCCCTGATCGTATACGTTCCATCTTTACGGAGCGGCACATTGCTTAGACGCCTGTCCTGCGAGATGGCATACGTGTAATCAGTGACTTTATATTCCTGGTCCCAACTGATTTTGCCTTCTTCTATTGCTTCAAATAGGATATACTCCGTCATCATCTTAGACATACTTGCAATGCCGAGTGGTTTATCTGCATTCTCTTCGTATAAGATTTTTCCACTATCCGCGTCAATTAGAATGGCACCATCTACATGAATGCCGAGTGTCGATTCTGCTTGTGCAGGTGCTGTGCCGAACGTCATCATCAATACGAATGGAATGATCAGCAAAGCAACCCATTTTCTCATTTCCCGTTTCACCAAACTACCTCCGTCATTGCAATTTTCCACTTTATATTTTATCACATCATGAACACGATTAGGGGGTTCGATTGAAAAAGCACCTTTCCGCTCATATCAAGACGTGCGGAAAGGTGCTCAAGTTCCATATTTACTGTCTCCACTTATTACGAAATGGAGTAGTTCGGCGCTTCCTTCGTAATATGCACTTGATGCGGATGGCTTTCGCGCAAACCAGCACCCGTCATGCGGATGAACTGAGCTTTTTCGCGAAGATCGTGAAGATCCTTCGTGCCGCAATAGCCCATGCCTGAGCGGATTCCCCCAACAAGTTGGTGAATCGTATCGGCGATTGGCCCTTTATAAGGCATACGGCCTTCGATTCCTTCGGGTACCAATTTCTTCGCATCCTCTTGGAAATAACGGTCTTTTGAACCGTGTTCCATTGCACCGACAGATCCCATACCACGGTACACTTTAAAGCGTCTTCCTTGGAAGATTTCCGAGTCTCCAGGGCTTTCCGTCGTGCCGGCAAGTAAGCTTCCGAGCATGACGACATGTCCACCAGCAGCCAAGGCCTTAACGATATCACCAGAGTATTTAATGCCGCCGTCCGCAATAATTGTTTTTCCGTGCTTGCGCGCTTCAGTTGCACAATCATAAACAGCGGTAATTTGAGGTACACCTACACCTGCAACGACACGTGTCGTACAGATGGATCCAGGACCGATTCCTACTTTGACAACGTCGGCACCAGCTTCATACAAAGCTGCAGTAGCTTCTGCCGTTGCGACGTTCCCTGCAATAATATCAATGTCCGGGTACTCTTTACGGATTTCAGCGACAGTATCAAGCACACCTTTCGAATGTCCATGCGCTGTGTCAATGACGATGACATCGACTTCTGCAGCTACAAGCTTTTGCACACGTAGCATCGTGTCAGATGTAACACCGACCGCGGCTCCTACGAGGAGACGACCTTGATGATCCTTCGCTGCATTCGGGAATTCAATTACTTTTTCGATATCTTTAATCGTAATAAGACCTTTCAATATTCCATTTTCATCAACAATCGGCAGTTTCTCGATTTTATACTGCTGCAAAATTTTCTCTGCATCTGCCAACGTCGTGCCGACAGGAGCAGTCACTAAATTTTCCTTTGTCATCACATCATTGATGATTAGCGAATAGTCTTGAATGAAGCGCAGGTCACGATTTGTCAAAATCCCGACAAGCTTTTGCTCGTCCATATTGTTAACGATTGGAACGCCTGATATGCGGTATCTGCCCATCAAATGCTCCGCATCGAATACTTGATGTTCAGGCGTGAGGAAGAAAGGATTTGTAATAACGCCATTCTCAGACCGCTTCACCGTTACAACTTGCTCGGCCTGCTCTTCGATGCTCATATTCTTATGAATGATGCCTAGGCCGCCTTGACGCGCCATTGCAATCGCCATCTTCGACTCGGTCACTGTGTCCATCCCGGCACTGATGATTGGAATGTTCAACGTCATTTTCTCTGTCAAACGGACCGAAAGATTCACGTCCTTCGGCAATACTTCTGAAGCGCCCGGTACAAGCAATACATCGTCGAAGGTCAACCCTTCGCGAGTGAATTTAGATTCCCACATTTCTTTTCCTCCTCTAATAATCGTTATCTGCAGTTGAATATTATTAAAAGATTATCAGCGCCTATGAGACGTGTCAAGGAGACATGAATAAGAAAAAGAATTCCTTAAATTCACTGAATTGACTTTTCAATCGCCGCTCGCATTTTAGTAGGGGATGTTTGCGGCGCAAAACGATCCAGAACGTTCCCATTACGATCAATTAGGAATTTCGTAAAATTCCACTTGATGCCCTCAGTGAGCAGCCCCTTTTTTTGTTCCGTCAAAAATGAAAACAACGGAGCTGCATTATCGCCGACGACATCCACCTTTGCAAACATCGGAAATGTCACACCATAGTTCATTTCACAAAACGACAGCGTCTCTTCAATCGAATCGAATTCCTGATTCATGAAATTATCGGAAGGGAAGCCGAGAACGACAAATCCTTGATTGCGATAATCCTCGTAAAGTTGTTGAAGCTCTTTGAATTGATCCGTAAAACCACATTTACTCGCCGTATTTACAATGACGGCAACCGAGCCTTCATAGTCCTTCATCGATTGCACAGTGCCATCCGGCTTTTCGACCGAAAAATCGTAGATGGAAGCAATATTCATCATCACCTTTCCTCGCCTTTATTAATCAACAATAAGTCAACTTTGCGGGCAATGCAAAGTTGATAGACGGGTAATTTCAACACCAGTATACATCCCTCATCTCCCAGAAACGCATAAATTCCGATATCACCGCATAAATCGAATCAATGACGCATAAATTCTCAAAAGCACGCATAAACATTTCTAAATACGCATAATCATAATAAAAAGCTCATAAACCAATATATATCCGCATAAGTGGAGCTCATTGGATGCGGCATACTGCCCTTTGGACGCTGAAGTATACCGGGTTCCCATACTAAACAATTTCGAGCCAATTGCTTAACCGATTTAAAATATCCTGTGGAGATGATTTTTTAAACACAAAAAAACCATCCCCCACAGGGGATGGTCTTTGCCCGGCGACGTCCTACTCTCACAGGGGGAAGCCCCCTACTACCATCGGCGCTGAAGAGCTTAACTTCCGTGT
>NZ_JBFEGM010000022.1:0-29075 GCF_047228845.1 Sporosarcina pasadenensis | reverse complement strand
GAGAGGTTCCGCGCCCAAAGCGAGAGGTTCCGCGCCCAAAGCGAGAGGTTCCGCGCTCAAAGCGAGAGGTTCCGCGCTCAAAGCGAGTGGTTCTGCGCTCAAAGTGGGTGGTTTCGCGCTCAAAGCGGGTGGTTCTGAGCTCAAAGCGAATGGTTCCGAGCTCAAAGCGAGGTGTCTCGCGTCCAAAGCGAACGTTGTAATAGAGCGAAAATAAAAGGGCTGCCGCAGAAAGCTGGTTCTCACTGACTTTCCGGGCTGCCCCCAGTCTTATTGACCATGAATCAATTCATACGTCTCCATAATAAAATCCTTATACGGCGTTCGTGGCATGGTGGAAATGTTTTTCACCGCTATGTCAATGCAACGGAGAGCTTCCGCTTCATTCCCTGAGGCTAGATGGCATAGCGCCGCGTATGCATCCTTTTCGTAAAAGATGGATAGGTCGAATGGATGGTGTATATAATCTGCAATCACGACTTGGTCAAAGCATGAAAGCGCCTCTTCATATTTGCCTAGTCCATATAGTGCTTTGCCTTTTTCCATAAAGAGATAAGGGGATTGCGTTTTGTTGAGATCGTATTCAACATAATACGCATTAATAAGTTCCCATGCGTCCTGATATGCTCTCTTATACGAGGTTAAGTAATGGACCTTTGTATATTTAGCAAAAAGAACCGCTTCTTCATCATCCGCAAACTCACCATAGAGCGATAGCTTTCTCTCATAATAGTCCATTGCTTCCACATCGTCGTTCATCATTGCTTGGAATATCGCCAAGCGGTACAAATGATCAATGCGATAGAAAACCTGCTTTTCTTTCGAAAATTCAATCCCTTCATTCATGACACGAATCGCCTCATCTGCATTGCCTACTGCATAATGAAGTATCGCCTCAAAATAATCAAAGTCAAGACGGGTGAGCGGATCGATAAATCCATTTCGTGCTTCTGTTTCGGAACGCTCCTTCAATAGAACGGCAAGGGCTTCATCGTAATGATGTTCAGAAAATTTAACTGTAGACCGGAATATACCGACTGATCCAAAGCGTTGAATAATATTCAGTTGATCGTAAATGTCTGCCGCCTTTTCTAAAAGTTCTTGCCACCCATCCTTCTTTTCGTAGTAAAGGGTACGGCTATAAATATCCAAAAGCCTTGCTGCTTCATAGCCTTGTGCCAATTTCTCCACATAAGGTTCGATTAGAGAGAGGATTTGTTCGTGTTCATCCGTCAGTTTATCAAATCCTACACTGAACAGTTGCTCAGCGGTTTTCAACACGTCCCGCAATTCCTGCCGGTCCGTCTCCTCCAATAGCTCTGCAGATTCTACGCCAAGCCGTTCGGCGATATACGATAAACTCTCCATCGATGGATTCGCTTTATTGTTTTCAATTAAACTGAGCATTCCTTTTGTCAGCTGGTCTCCCGCTAATGCTTCCAATGTCAACTTCTTCTGTTTTCGCAACGTCCTGATCCGTTCGCCTAACGTATTCATAGGAACACTCCTTTCAACATATAGCATATAGTTTAATTATATTAAACTTTCTCTTGTAATGGAAGAGGGAGCGTGGTATTATTTGTTTAATAAAATTAAACTTACTGAATGGAGTGACTATTTTGAGTGAGGCCATCAAATTGAAAAGAGCCACGTACCACCTTTGGACGTTCACAATTAGTAAGCTTATTGCATCGTTCGGCGCGCAAGTATACGCTTTTGCTGTAAGTTTTTATATTTTGCAATTGACAGGGTCTGCGACAAGCTTTGCGACGAACCTGATATGCAGCATTTTGCCGCGTACTCTTGTTGCGCCATTTGCGGGTTATGTGGCGGACCGATATTCACGAAAGGCGATTGTCATAACGGCACAGATTGCATCTACGGTGGCGATTGGGGGGCTTCTTACTGTCAGTTTGACTTCGGGCATTTCGCTTGTTGCTATTTACATTACGACAGCAGTTTTGGCTGTTACTTCTACGTTTTCAGGGGTGACATTCAGTTCATCGATAACAGGACTTGTCGATGAGGCACGAATTCAAAAGGCGATGTCCCTTAACCAAATGTCGATTTCATTTGCAGCGATTGGCAGTCCGGCAATTGCAGGCGTGTTATATGGAACCGTCACAATGCCGGTGTTCCTTATTATGTACATGTCAGCGTCGACGCTTGCGGTACTTCTTGAATCGACGATGAATTTCAAGCTATTCGCAAGAAGGAAAGAAGTTGTAGAAGGAGAGCCGAAAGAGTCGATGCTTCAAAGTATGAAAGCGGGACTTTCCTATTTGAAGCTGCAGCCGGTCATCATGGCAATCATTTGGATTTCATTATTCATCAACTTCCTATTCGGTGCGTTCATGGTCGGCCACTCTTTCATCCTCATCGAAAAATTGAAGATGGCGCCGGAGCATTTTGGCCTCATTGATGGAGCATTAGCAGTAGGGATGCTGCTCATGTCGCTTTACTTATCAATGCGGAAAGAAGTGAAATTCCCACTTTTAGTTGGAAAGCGGGGCATCATCGGAATGGCTCTACTTATGAGTGGAGTAGCATTTCCGCTTATCCTCGCCATGCCGTACTCATGGATGTTTGCCTACTATGCAATGCTCATGTTTGGCTTCGGGTTAATACAAATTATCGTCAATACACCGTTGATGGTCATGATGCAAAAGATGATTGATGACGATTTCAAGGGACGCGTCTTTTCCATTCTCGAAACGATGGCAATGGCGCTTATGCCGCTAGGGATGGTTTTATACGGGTTCTTGTATGATGTTTTACCGGCACAGTGGATCCTCATTGTATCCAGTCTATTATTGATCGGAGTCGTTCTCGTGTTAGCAAGGCCGTCTGTTGTACGAAAGGCGCACCCGGATCTTGAAGAGCGGAAAGCAGTGAAAGCGAAAACCGTATCAGAACTATAAAAGAGGGGTGTAGGAATGGAGAAGATTTTCAAAGAAATTGTTCATATCATGCAGAACGACTATGCGGGTTGCAACGATAAAAGAGGGTGTGACAGACCGGAGCACTTCCTAGAGATGATTAAAGGGAATGATCATCTGTTGAAAAAGGAATTCAAGGAAATTGTTGAAGAGTACTTGCTCGATTTCAATGATAAACATATCCACTTCATTATGGAAAACGCGGACAATGAGAAGCCAAAAGACCGCGGCTTCAAAGTGAGACGATACGAAGATCGGTTGTACGTCACGGAAGTATCTTCGGAGGAGCGGTTGGAACCCGGGATGAGCATCGTTTCACTAGGCGGGAAAAGTATCCATGAATTAAAGGAGTTGCATCATAGACGGTTGAATGAAAACCATTCTGAGCGGGAAAATTGGACGCCGATTATTATGCTCTATCCGGACGGTGAAGTGGAGGATGGGCATGGGAAGAAGAAATTCACTTTAAATTTATATGATAAAAAGCCTTATGTTCCGACGTATTCCGTTGAGAAGAGGCAAGATGCAGTTTTCATTACAATGACCGATTTTGGAAACCCGGATGCCATCGCGAAAATGGTTGAAGAGAATAAAGAGCTTCTTGAGACGACGGATAAGTGGGTTATCGATGTGCGAGTAAATTATGGGGGAAGTGATTCCAGCTTCTATCCTTTGTTTCCTTATTTGATGCCTGAAGAGGGTGTTGAGCTTGCGGGTTCCGGAGAAAAGATGCTTATAAATTGCACGGAAGCGAGCACGGATCGTGTTTTGCCTGAATTGGGAGAGATGATCGAGGGAACGGATGAAGAGCATGTGCGTCAGGTTTTGACTATATTCATGCGGGAATGGGAGCGCAATCGAGGGAAAGGGTTTGTGGAATTTGATTTTGGCAATATGGAAAGCGATACATTCGTTAAAGGGACGAAACATCCGTCGAGGATCATCGTATTGACGGATGTCTATTGCGGCAGTTCGGGAGATTCATTCGTGGAACTTGTGAAGAAATCGAGCAAAGTGACGGTCGTCGGCAGAGCGACGATGGGACTGAATGATTACGCTAATTTAATAAGTATGAAGTGGGATGAAGGGTTCGAGCTCATGTATCCGTCATCGCGCCTGTCCCGGATTGACAAAGGGGAGGGGATGACGGGCGTCGGCATCACGCCGCATATCCATATCCCTTGGACGCCTGAGCATATTGGAAAAGATTTGGATGTAAAGAAGGCTTTTGAGCTCTTGTCGAGAAATAGTGAAGTGGAAGTAAATTAACACAAAGGGGGAGGAGTTTGTTGGATAAGATTAAGGTGATAAATCTTGTCCCGAAGTTTTTGGCCTTTTACGAGAAGGCACAAGCGTCGGACGCTGATGCGCGATGGGATTTATGGAAGGAGCACTATGGTTTCGCCGCGGTGCCTCCCGGGGATGAAGGGCTAAAGATGGCGCGCGAAATGCTGGAAGCGGCTTGGAGTCAGTACGCGGACGTCATCCCCACGCTAGAGACATGGAGGCCAGATGAAAAGGGGATTGAAGAAGTACTGCAGAAAGTGAAGGATGTGTTAGGCTGCGAAGAGGATGTTTCAATAACCTTCCTTTATTTTGTAGGAGCATTTGATGAGAACCCTTTTGTAGCACCGACTGGCGATGGTGGGCTTGCAGTATGCCTTCCGGTTGAGAAGGGGCTTTCGGATATTGTCTTGGCGCATGAATTGACCCACATCGTCCACGCGAAGACTGCGAATCTTTCGATGGCGTGGGAGCGGACAATTGGGTCAACAGTTTTTCAGGAGGGGCTTGCAATGCATGTAAGTAAAGCTGTAGTTCCTGGGCATGCGGATGAAGATTACACGGAGCATAAAGAAGGATGGTTGGAAGCAACGGCTGCAAAGAAATCTGAAATTCTGGAAGGGATCCTCCCTTACTTGGAAGATTCTTCGGCGGAAGCCGTTATGAAGTTCACTTTCGGTTCGGGTGAAACGGGACTTGAACGCGAAGCTTATTATGCGGGGTGGGTACTAGTGGAACTGTTGTTGAATGACGGGGTTTCATTCAAAGAAATTGCGGCTATCCCGGAAGAGGAGATGCCGGAATTGGCGAGGGAAAATATGGAGCGTCTGTTGGTGACGTCCTAAATGAAAAGCGAAGTCCAATCCGAAGAGTCGGAGGACTTCGCTTTTTAGTGTGCGGATCGCAATGTTTTGGACGATTTTCGATACGTGAAGATGAAGACGATAGAAAGGACCGCAAGTGCTGCGGAAATATAGTAGATCTCGCCTGTCATCCTAGTGAAGAGCCATGTGAATAACAGCGGCCCGATGATGCGGCCCATATTGTCCATGGAATACGTCATGCCAGCTGCTGTGCCGTACTTTCCACCGGATTCCTTCGATGTCAATGAAACGAGGATTGTCCGCGAAAGCGCGTTTCCTGCCGTGAAGATGCTGAGTGCAACGCCTGCCCAAAATAGGCTGCCCGTGAACGGTATTAAAATCAATCCGATGGCAGTAATGATTTGGCCGCCTAAAATCCACTTCGTTTCCGACCCGTTTTTCACCCGACGCACGACACCGCCTTGAATAGCTGCATCGACAAAGCCGACCGCCATGAATAAATAGCCGATTTGCAAAGGTGTGATTTCAATGGCGGAAATCTGGAACAGTTGGAATGTGGATTCGATTCCCGCTAAGATCAACGTCACCATGAAGGAAAGTAGGAACAAATTCCGAATCCGGTATTGCCAAAGCATCGCACTGCCTTTCGGAAGAAGTGCGCGTTTATTCGCCTCGCCGAGACGCTCAGGCTCTTTCAAGATAATTCCCGCGTAGACAAGAAGAAGCAACGTCAATACACCGGATGCAATAAATGGAGTTTGCAGGCTAATATCGCCTAGCACCCCGCCAATCGCTGGTCCGAAAATGAATCCGAGCCCGATCGACATGCCAAGCAAGCCCATATATTTATTCCGATTTTCCTCGGTCGTCATATCACCGACAAATCCTGTAACCGCCGTATACAACGCCCCTGAGAAAATCCCCCCGACGACACGGGATAGGTAGAGCATCGTAAGGTTGTCAATGAAGAAGGAGAACAGGAAAAAGCTCAGGCTGAAACCGATGAGGCCGACCATGATCAGTTTCTTCCGTCCCGTCCTGTCCGATAAAGAACCCCATAGCGGCGCGGTGAAGAAGGAAGCGAGCGAGTAGACTGTGAGCAATCCGCCGACGTGAATTTCAGAAAGCCCCTGCTGCACAATCACTTCCGGCAAAACGGGAATGATGATGCCAAATCCGAGATATACGAAAAATTGTACCGACATTAACAGTAAGATTGATTTTTTCATGTATGTACCTGCTTTCAGTAAACATCAATACAATCATTTTACTCTCCCGCTCGTATGCTGACAAAGGAAATGGATTAATGGCAGCCTCTTCAACACGCAGAAACGCATAAAATTCGCAAAATCACTCATAAACCGTTACAAATGATCATAACTCATGATTTTCACGCATAATTCCCTCCAGGTACGCATAAAGCCGCCCAAAGCCGCATAAATCCCCCGTAATACGCATAAACGACCTGGATTGCAATCTTTTATTTTCCTTAGTGTATAAAGCATTTACAAAAGGCGAACAATTTGTAACATAATTGAAAGATTTAAAAGTGGACAGGAGTGGTATGATGTGTATAGATGAAAATTGGCATGAATTTCATTTCAATGATGAAACTTTCCAATGGATGATACGTCAACAACATATAGAAAGGTCGAGGTGGAATAATGGCGAAAGAAAAAGTTGATTTGAAAAAAATCATCTCCAACTTGGCGAAGTTGGGTGTTTCGGCAACAGCAACGAAATCCCGGATGGAAATGCTGAAAGCCCTCGCGCCACCTTCTAATGACCCGCAAATACAGTCATAATGAAAAACTCCCGCATATTTGCATGCGGGAGATTTTTTTTGCGTATTTGAAACGTGTTATGCGCGAATAAAGTGATTTATGCGCTTTTGCAGCGGTTTATGCGTGAGTTAATCAATTTATGCGTATTTGGATCTTGTTGTTTATTCATCTTCGTCAGAACTAAACATGTACGTTCTATGATGGAACTTCATGCTGAAGACGAGGCCGATGGCGAGCATGTTGCCCATCAATGAACTGCCCCCGTAGCTGATGAATGGCAGGGGAATCCCTGTTATCGGCAATAGTTGGATCGTCATGCCGATGTTTTCGAACACGTGGAATGTAATCATTGCGATGATGCCTGCGCAAATATATGTGCTGAATGGATCCTTTAATTCAAGCGTGATTTTCGTCATATGATAGATCAGGAAGAAGTAAAGGCAAATGACGAGGCTCGCACCGATGAATCCCCAGTCTTCCCCGATGACACTGAAAATGAAGTCGGTATGGCTCTCGGCGACGTACACTTCCCGCCCTTTGAACCCTTTCCCGAATATTTCCCCTGACCCGATGGCGTTCAAGGATGTGATGAGGTGCCGTCCTTCATTCGACGCATACGAATACGGATCGAGCCATGAGTAAATTCGTTCAAGCTGATAAGGCTTGACGCCGAGTTTCGCCAAGAAGTCTTGCGCGTACAAGGCCATCCAAAG
The DNA here is from genome assembly GCF_047228845.1 of Sporosarcina pasadenensis. Taxonomy (NCBI): domain Bacteria; kingdom Bacillati; phylum Bacillota; class Bacilli; order Caryophanales; family Caryophanaceae; genus Sporosarcina; species Sporosarcina pasadenensis. The sequence continues at coordinate 21,534 of NZ_JBFEGM010000022.1, read as the reverse complement.
AACTGTCAGCCCTAAAGACGCAATCCCGACGAAAATGGGAAGGATGATCCGCCATGTGATGCCCGCCACGATGACCAAAGCGGTGGTGATGGCGATGAAGACGAGGCCTGTCCCTAAATCCGGCTGCAGCATGATGAATAAAAACGGAATGATGAAGACGGCGAATATTTTGCCGAGCAACAGGAAATCCGTCTGCAACGTCTTTTCCAAAAATCGCTCATGGTGTTTCGTAATCGTGCGTGCAAGTCCGATGATGAAGAACGTCTTCATAAACTCAGCTGGTTGGATGCTCCCTAGACCAGGCAAGTGGAACCAGCTTTTCGCGCCATTTCTGCGGTGTACAAGTTCCAAGCTTTCAGGCAAAATGTAAAGCACTGCCAGCATGAATATACCGCCGCCATAGATGATCCACGCCGCTTTCTTGTACTGTTCCGGCTCCAAGTACATCGTGACGGCGATGATGGCTGCCCCGACGACATACCATTGGATTTGGGATGGGATGAAGTTTATACTATATTGTCCTGTCGTCTGTGCAGATGCGATGGCGATGATGCTGATCGTGAAAAAGAGGAGCAGGATGAATGCAAGTGGCCAATCGAATCGATCCACTGGTTTTTTATCTATGTTCATGTAATTCACCTTATCAGTTAGTTGGATTGGTATAGAAACCACATTTCATTATAGCGGAAAAAGAAGTGTTTGTACGGACTTTATATATGACAATATTAAACTATTTACCTTCCGAGCATACAAATACAGTAAAGGAATTTTCTTTCTATAGTATAACTTACTACACATGTACTATCATATCCTTCAAAGTGACGTCCTGCTAGGCAGGAAGTTTCCGGGAAGCAAAAAAGGTCCTTCCGTATCATGCTATTTTACGAACGGGCATGTCGTTTCGTGGTAAACTAAAGGAACGAAATCTAAGGTAAGTGAGGGAGTTTAATGAAGAAAAAATTGGGTTTAGTGTATGGCGGGAAATCCGCGGAGCACGAAGTATCCCTATCAACTGCCACGGCGGTAACAAATGCAATTGACTTTAATAAATATGAAGTGATCCCTGTCTATATAACGTATGAAGGTGAGTGGAGGAAAGGGGAGCCGCTCGCAGCGCCTGCCGAGTCGATTGAGCAATTGCGATTGGAACGCGTTGGCGGAAAGTCTGACAGCATCCATGATTTTCTGAATGGAAACGGGATGCCTGACATCATCCTTCCTCTGTTGCACGGAACGAACGGGGAAGATGGAACGGTTCAAGGACTGTTCGAAGTAATGAACATTCCCTATGCAGGAAACGGCGTGCTCGCTTCTTCCGCGGGCATGGATAAAGTAGTCATGAAACAGCTCTTCGCTCAAGTGGGATTGAAGCAAGTCCCTTATGTCCATTTCATCCGCAACCAATGGAAGAAGGACCAAGAGCATTGGGTCGGGAAAATGGAGAAGGAATTGACGTTTCCGATGTTCGTGAAGCCTGCGAACTTAGGTTCAAGCGTCGGCATCAGCAAAGCGACCGATCGTGATAGCCTTATTGCTGCAGTTGAATTTGCGTTGAAATTCGACCGGAAAATCATCGTCGAGCAAGGTGTCACTGCGCGTGAAATCGAAGTCGGCATACTTGGTAATGATGATCCGGCATGCTCCGTTCTCGGGGAAATTAAACCGGTGGCGGCCTTTTACGATTACGAAGCGAAATACCAGGACGGCAATACGGAACTTCTTATTCCAGCGCCGGTGACGAATGAAGTCGAAACGACATTGAAAGATATGGCGATCCGCGCATTCAAAGTGCTCGATTGCGCTGGGTTAGTGCGGGCGGACTTCTTTGTGACCGATCAGGACGAAGTGCTCATCAATGAAATCAATACGATGCCGGGCTTCACGCCGACAAGCATGTTCCCATTGCTATGGCAAAATACAGGTACATCATACCCGGAATTGATTGACAGGCTCATTGAACTGGCACTTGAACGGCATGAAGAAAAGCAACAGTTACAATATAAAATGGATTGAGCGTGATAGATTGTGAAACGTTTATTGACGGTACTGGCAGAGTGGCTGCAAGCAGAAGGGCAGCTCATGGACGATGTACTTGTAAGCGGGGTGTCGATCGACACTCGCACTCTTAAAGAGGGTGATTTGTTCATCCCGTTCCGCGGCGAACAGGTGAATGGGCATACGTACGTCCGACAAGCGATTGAAAAAGGGGCGGCGGCATCGCTCTGGATGAAAGATGAACCAGGAGCGCCTTCCGATATCCCGCTAATTTTCGTCGATGACCCGGAACTCGCGCTGCAGCATCTAGCTCGCGCTTATCGGGAAGAGCTAGCATGCAAATTTATCGGAATTACCGGCTCGAACGGCAAGACATCGACGAAAGATTTGATCGCAAGCGTCCTGTCGCCGTATTTTAAAGTGCAAAAGACGGAAGGCAATTTTAATAATCAATTAGGGTTGCCGTTGACGATTCTCTCGTTGGAAGAAGATGTGGAAGTCGCCGTCCTTGAAATGGGGATGAGCGGTTTTAATGAAATTTCTTTCCTATCGTATTTGGCGAAGCCACATTACGTCGTCATTACGAATATCGGTGAAGCGCATATGCAAGATCTCGGTTCCCGCGAAGGGATTGCGAAGGCCAAATTCGAAATCATCGATGGGCTGCAGGAAGACGGCACTCTTTTCTATGATGGCGACGAGCCGTTATTGAATGCGTTAGTGTCGGAACATCCAGAGCTGAGAGCGGTCTCTTTCGGCCACGACAACACTGCGGATCTTTCGCTCGTCTCTACGGAATCAGGGGATGAAGGAAGCCGTTTTGACGTCAATGGAATCATCGATGGCAACTTCACAATTCCCGTTTTTGGTTCCCATCAAGTGAAAAATTCCCTTGCTGCGATTTTGATTGCCCACGAACTCGGTCTCAATAACGAACAGATCGACGCGGCACTCCGTCAGTCAAAGCTTACGGATATGAGAATGCAGCCGGTCGTCGCCAATAACGGCGCGCTCTTCATCAATGACGCGTACAATGCGGCGCCGACATCGATGCAGGCGGCACTTGCGTTCTTGCAGGACACGAAGCTCCGTTCTGACAAATGGGCTGTTTTGGGAGATATGCTCGAACTTGGCGAAAATGAACGGCATTACCATGAATCAATCTCCCGACAGCTTGGCACTATAAGCTTAAAGGGAATCCTTTTATATGGCCCGCGAATGAAATGGCTTTATGAAGAGCTTCTGAACACTGGGAATGAAACAAAAGTCATCTGGTCGGAAAGCGATTATAATCCATTGATTGCGACACTTCTATCTTCCATTGACAAGAATTCCATCGTCTTGTTGAAAGGGTCGAGAGGAATGGCGCTCGAGAAGATCATGAATGGCGTGTTGCAAGCATGAAAACAGGTGTCCTGTTCCTCCATGGGTTTACCGGAGGGACGTTTGAAGTCCGTCCTTTCATTCGTTACGTGGAGGAGAGGACGGACTGGGTCACTTCGGTGCCGATTTTGCCGGGGCATGACTTTCCAATCGATTTGAGCAAAGTGTCTGCGGAAAATTGGATGATGGAAGCGGAGCTAGCCCTCAACCGATTGAGGAAGGAAGTGGACCGCATTATCATCGTCGGCTTTTCGATGGGAGGCATCATTGCGCTGTACCTCGCCTTGCGGTACAAAGTCGAGAAGCTCGTCCTGCTCAGCGCGGCGGCGAAGTATATTAGTCCGCGCTTTCTTCTTGAGGATGCGGCGGTGTTATTGACGAAGAATTTTCCACCGAACACGTTTTATCATTTATACGACTATAAATTACGTAATACGCCGCTTCATGCTGCAAAGGAATTTGTCCGTGTCGTCAAAATGGTGGAACCGTATTATGGAAAGATCACGACACCGGTCTGCGTCGTGCAAGGGAAGAAAGACGGCATCGTACCATTTTCGACAGGGGAGCATCTGCTGCGCTCGCTCGGCTCCGTGCAAAAGCAGCTGATCGTATCGGAAAACGGAAAGCATCACATTTGCTATAGCGATGACAGCCATGAATGGTTCCCAAAAGTGTATAAATTCATGAAGAAAGATTCCCTAGAATTCTGATTATTATTTTTAATGCGGATTGTTTGCGGATGACCGGCAAGCGTGATAAACTACTATGAGTATTGGATACATTTACACGAGACTCTTCCGGTGGTGAAGAGTACTTTTTTTTGAATAAAACGGTTAATCGTCTCTCGGAGAACATTCCTAGAGCATAACCCGATCGGCAAAGACCAGCTTTCCTTTTCACTATAGCCTCAGGAATTTCATGAAGTTCAAATCTGAACTTTAGCCCACTCCAGAGAATAAAAAATATCGGAAATGTTCCCATAGAAGTTTAAGGCTCGAATTTGCCGTGCTTTCATTTGCAAATGTAACCAATTGCTAAATGAAGAAACCAAAGGAGATTGAGAAGTTTGACGAAATTTTCAGAACTTAATATTAGCGAATCCACACAAGATGCTCTACTGCGCATGGGATTTGAAGAAGCAACACCGATCCAAGAAGGTACTATTACATTCGGCATGGAAGGCCGGGACGTTATCGGTCAAGCACAGACAGGTACAGGTAAGACTGCTGCTTTCGGTATTCCGATCATCGAAAAAGTCGACGTGAACAATCCTGCAGTACAAGCATTAGTCATTGCACCAACACGTGAATTGGCTATCCAAGTATCCGAGGAAATCTATAAAATCGGATATGGCAAACGCGCACGTGTATTGACTGTGTACGGAGGCCAGGAAATTGGTCGGCAAATTCGAGCTTTACGCAATAATCCACAAATTGTTGTTGGAACTCCGGGACGTATTCTTGACCATATCAACCGTAAAACTTTGAAATTGAACCAGGTGAATACGCTCGTCCTTGACGAAGCGGATGAAATGCTCAACATGGGCTTCATCGAAGACATCAACACGATTTTGGCAGCCGTACCGGCAGAACGCCAAACACTTCTGTTCTCTGCAACAATGCCTCCAGCAATCCGTAAGATTGCGGAAACATTCATGAAAGAGCCGGAAATAGTGAAAATCAAGTCGAAAGAAATGACAGTCGAAAACATTGACCAATTCTTCGTGAAAGCCCAAGAAAGAGAAAAGTTCGATGTCCTTTCACGTTTGTTGAACGTTCACCAACCTGAACTAGCGATCATCTTCGGACGTACGAAGCGCCGTGTTGATGAGCTTTCACATGCATTAAGCATCCGCGGTTACCTTGCTGAAGGAATCCATGGCGATTTGACGCAAGCGAAGCGTATGTCGGTTCTTCGCCAATTCAAAGATAATAAAATCGATATCCTTGTCGCTACAGACGTAGCAGCACGTGGATTGGACATTTCAGGTGTGACGCATGTTTACAACTTCGATATTCCACAAGATCCGGAAAGCTATGTACACCGTATCGGCCGTACAGGTCGTGCAGGCAAGAGCGGTATGGCGATCACATTCGTCACTCCGCGTGAAATGGGCTACCTTCGTACAGTTGAGGAAACGACGAAGAAGCGTATGACTCCATTACAGCCACCGACTGAAGACGAGGCATTGATCGGTCAACAACGTCTTGCGATGGAGCAGCTATCGGAGATTGTTGAGAAAAATGAATTGAACGACTATAAGGCACTTGCATCTGAGCTTCTTGAAAAATACGATGCGCAGGATATCCTTGCAGCTGCAATTAGATCGTTGACGAAAGAGCCAGATGATACACCTGTCAAAATTACGGAAGAGCGCCCATTGCCTAACCGTAAGACAGGATCTCGTGATCGTGGCGGCTTCAAAGGCAGCCGTGGCGGCGGTCGTTCTTACGGCGGCGGACGCGGTTACGGCGGAGGCGGCGGTTCACGTCGAGGAAGCCGTGACGGTGGCCCACGCAGAGACCGTTCTAGAGGCAAATCGGAAAGATAATATCCTACCCCGGAGTGATGAACCTTCATCCCCGGGGTTTTTATTTTGAAACATTTTCAGTGTCGCTACGTATACAATAAAAGAATAGAAAGAGGTGTTGTGGAAATGAGGGCTCAACCAGCAAACAGGATTTCTCCGAAAGGTTTGAAAGTGTGGCGATTGTACGGCTGGATCCAAACGATCATTCTCGCATTGGTAGCCATCGGGGGCGGTGTGCTCGTATACATATTCGAATGGCCACGGTGGATCTACCCGCTCGAAGCTGTTGTCCTCCTCCTGTTCGCATACTTCATCATCATTTTATTCCCGAAGGTGAGATGGATGAGGTGGCGCTACGAAGTGAGGGAATCGGAAATTGAACTGCAGCACGGGCTTTTCATCGTGAAGAGGACATTGATTCCGATGGTGCGTGTCCAGCACGTCGACACATCGCAAGGACCGATCTTGCGGAAATACGGATTGGCGGAAATCTCGATTTCAACAGCCGCTACGGTCCATACGATCCCTGCGTTGGTCATGGAAGAAGCTGATGAACTGCGCGGCAGGATTTCCGTGCTTGCAAGGGTGGCGGAAGATGATGTCTGAACAGCAACGATATAAACTGCATTGGATCACTGCGGTTATCGAAATGCTCAAAACGTTGAAAGAGGCAATTCTTCCGCTCGTCGTTTTGGTTTTTGCGAATGGATGGAAAGGCGGCGGAACAGGCCTCTGGTACGTCGATTATTTGTCCTTTATCATTTTCGGTGTATTGATCATTAGCTTATTTGTAAGCGGAATTATCAAATGGAAGCGGTTCGAGTATTGGTTTGAGGATGATGAGCTTCGAATTGAATCAGGTTTATTCGTGAAGAAGAAACGGTATATCCCATTCGATCGGATACAAAGCTTGGATTATACGGAGGGGATTTTCCATCGTCCGTTTGGGCTTGTGAAAGTGAAAGTGGAGACAGCGGGCAGTTCCTCCTTGAAGCAAGCGGAAGGGGAATTGACGGCGATTACGAAAGAAGCCGCTAAACGAGTTGAGATCGAAATGGCGGAAGCAAAGAAACGGCAGAGGGAAGTGTCGGTTGTGGAAGGTGAACCGGCGAATCCGATTGAAGAGATGCCGCTGGAAGAGCATTCGAATTTCCGTAAGATCTTCACAATGACGACAAAGGATCTTCTAGTGCTTGCCACGACTTCGGGCGGCGTAGGCGTCATTTTGTCGGGGGTGGCGATCTTCCTTTCGCAGTTTGGAGACTTGCTTCCGTTCGAATGGATGTTTGAGGAGATTTCGGCCTTCATCAAGTTCGGTATGTTAGTCGTAGCGATTGCTGTATTTCTCGCCTTGCTTGGAGTCTGGATACTTTCTGTCGGGATGACGCTCCTTTCCCATTTTAATTTCACAATTGAATTGGATAAGGAAGATATCGTCATTACGAGAGGTTTGTTGGAGAAGAAGAAAGTGACCGTTCCTTTAAAGAGGATCCAAAGTGTCGTAGTCGTTGAGAATCCGTTCAGGAAGCTATTCGGCTATGCCTCAGTAGCGATTCATAGTGCCGGAGGAAGCATTGGCCAAAGCTCGAAAATCAATTTGTTCCCAATCGTGAAAAGGAACAAGGTGGAGTCGTATTTGGAGGAAATCTTCCCTGATCTGCATTTGGAGGAGCCTGCGAATAGGCTTACGATAAAGGGCAGGCCGTTTTATTATCGAATTGACTTCGTATGGATGGTGCCGGTCATCGGCGCGCTCACATACTTCTTTTTCCCGTACGGGTTGTTTTCGCTCGCAATCATTCCTGTCATCATAGCTTTCGGCATGTGGCAGCACCGCTCTGCCGCGTATGATATTATAGATAATCAATTGACGATGCGGTTCAGGGGATTCAGCTTGCAGACAGCGTATATGATGAAAAAACGGATTCAGTCGATGGAAATGAAACAAAGCTATTTCCATAAACGAAAGGGCGTTGCGACGGTCATCGCCAATATTAAATCCGGCATGAGCGTCTTTCACGCAAACGTGCACCATATGGACGTCGAAGAGGCGGAAAAGATTTTGGATTGGTATGAAAAAGGATGGTCTGCGACTGATGAATAAAAAAGCCTGCGAGCGTTCGCAGGCTTTTATCTTTATTCATCTCCAACTTATAATCCGCTTCGGGTGGAAGTAGCTTAGCCCGATGATGAAGCCGACGATCAGCCCTCCGATATGCCCGATGACATTGACGCCGGGTTGGAGGAAGGTCATAATCACGCTAATGACGATGATCGGCAACATGATTTGGCGCAACTGTGGAAAGGCATTTTTCGTGTAATAGACGAGCGCACCGAATGCGCCGAAAATGCCGAATATCGCACCGCTTGCTCCGACGTGGGCAAAATCAGAACCGCCGAGGAAGAAAGAGGCGATGTTGGCGAAAATGCCCGACAGAAGGTAAATCGTCAGGAAGCGCGCCTTGCCGGCAACCCGCTCAAGCTCAGGACCGAAAATGAACAACGAAAACATGTTGAATAGAAGGTGCATCAGCCCGGCATGTAAAAACATCGGGGTGACGAGACGCCACCATTCGCCTTCGGAAATCATGGAATTGATGCCGACACCCATATAATATAAATACCGGCTCCCGTGAATTGGAAGGCCTGTTGCAATGAAAACAAGGATGTTCAATGCAAGTAGAGTGGTTACGAAAGGGTACAGACGGATATACTGGGAAAAGTTCTCTCTTCGAATAAACACATTTTTCACCTTACCTTTGATTTCATTATACATAGTTTATGATCTGATAAGAAGTGCGAACAACTGCCATTAAAACAAGGTATGAAAGGGATGGAGACGATGATAGCAGGAATAGGATTAGATATCGTAGAACTGGAGAGGATCGCCCGGTTGGATGATAGATCGGACAAACTCAGGTTGCGCATCCTGTCAAAAAGAGAGCTGCGGCTGTATGAAGAGCTGCCGCAGCATCGGCAAGTTGAATTTCTAGCAGGACGATTCGCGGCGAAAGAGGCATTTGCAAAAGCGAGAGGGACCGGAATCGGGAAGAACTGCCGTTTCGGACAGGTTGAAATCCTCCCGGAGCCATCGGGGAAGCCGGTATTGTATTTTGACGGTAAGGAAGTGCAGGGCTTCGTTTCCATCACACATACACGTACGGTAGCGGCTGCGCAAGTGATTTTAGAGAAATAAATAAACAAAGTAAACAAGCTAGCATAAATGACTGTCCACTCTCATAAGATGACCTACCCGATTGAAATGAGAAAGGATGAACTGTATGCGCAGCCGAATTTTTGTTTTATTGCTAGTTGCAATCATGACAATGCTAGCAGCTTGTGGATCACCGTCTAAAGAGGATGTCATGAAGAAGCTCAGTGGGAAGTGGAACGAGGCGAAAGGGTATGAATTGCAGGCGACAATGGAAATTAAGACAGGTTCTGAACCGAGAGTGTACGATGTGACTGTATGGCATACGAAACCTGATTTTTACAAAGTCAATGTTTCGCAAGCGGGTAGCCAAGAATCACAAATGATCGTCAGAAACGAAGAAGGCGTCTTTGTCATCACGCCGTCACTCGGAAAAACGTATAAGTTCCAAAGCGATTGGCCGACGCAAAACAGCATGCCGTACTTGATCGGCACTTTATCGGACGACATCAAGGCGGATAAGAATTCCACGATGCAAGAAAAGGATAAGACGTATATATTCGAAACGGCATCAAGGAATAACCATAAGAAAGTCCTTCCGACGCAGCAAATCCATATTGATAAGAAAACATTGCTGCCGAAGTACGTATCCGTCATGGATGAAAACAAGGAAGAAAAAATTCGTGTGACGTTCAATAAGATCACACTTGGCGTAGAGCGCAAGGCATCCGATTATGCAGTCGATATGGAAGGGAACCAGCCGGAGAAAAAACCGCAATCGACAAATGAAGGCTTGGCAGGCACGATGAAATACTATCCGAACTTGGATTGGGAAGGAACAATCCTTGAAGAGGAAATGGTCGCTACAGAAAACGGAACTAGATTTTTCACGACATTCGGCGGCGGAGACAAGGAATTTGTTGTCGTTCAGGAGCCAGCGGGAACTCCGGACAATCAATTGCCGGTGTCCATCGAAGGAGATCCGGTCGACCTTGGCTTCACTGTGGCGGCATTGACGGGTAATTCAATCCGTTGGGAACAAGATGGGGTGTCGTTCTTCGTTGCATCGTCCACATTGACGCCTGACGAGCTGATTGAAGTTGCATCTTCCATGTCTCCCGAAGATTCGAAATAAGATGTAATTGATTTGACGTAGAAAGCGTAGAGGATTGATAATAGATGCATCACGAGAAAAACGAGGGGTTCAAATGGAACATTATCGTCCTACTAAAGCGATCGTCAATTTGCTAGCGATACAAGAGAATATAAAGAATTTGAAGCAATATTTGCCTCACCATACATCCGTCATAGCCGTCGTGAAAGCGGACGGCTATGGGCATGGGGAGGTAGAAGTGGCACGTGCCGCAATCGATGCGGGGGCCAGGATGGTGTCGGTGGCGACACCTGACGAGGCCATACGTTTGCGTGAAGGAGGCATTACTGCCGATATCCTCGTCATGGGCCCATCTCCGGTTAATTTTGCGGAAAAGGCCGCGGAACTTGGAATCCATGTCACTGTTTTTGATGCCGAATGGCTTCGTCAAGCAATCGGGATGTTGGAGGGAGTAGGTCACCCGTTGAACGTCCATGTGAAAATTGACAGCGGCATGGGCCGGATCGGTCTTCGGGATGAAGCTGCACTTCAGGAAATCGTTGAAGTGATCGACAGGACAACTACTATCCGTCTTGAAGGGGCATTTACTCATTTCGCGTGTGCGGATGAGGAGGATTCCAGCAAAACGAAGGAGCAATTCAATCAGTTCATGGAACTGGTAGGCAAGCTCCCGCAAAGACCGCCGCTCGTTCATGCTTCGAACAGCGCAGCCACTTTGCTTTATCCGGAATATGCACTTGATGCCGTCCGTTTTGGCATCAGTCTTTATGGCATCGCTCCTTCGACATATGTCGGGAAGAAATTGCCGTTTGAATTGAAGAAAGCGATCACGATTGAAACCGAATTGGCTTACGTCAAAAAGCTTGAAAAGGGCAGCGCAGTCAGCTACGGAGCAACATATGTAACTGAGCAGGATGAATGGATCGGCACGTTGCCGGTCGGCTATGCGGATGGCTTGAAACGTGGACTTCGCGGCCAGGAAGTGTTAATTGCCGGCGAACGGATGCCGATCGTCGGAACGATTTGCATGGACCAATGCATGGTGAAGCTGCCGCGCGAATTGCAGGTCGGAGAAAAGGTGACGTTGATCGGTCGACAAGGCGACGAGGAAATCACGATGGAGGAATGGGCGGACCTTATCGGGACAATCCCGTACGAAATCGCGGTTACAATTGGAAAACGCATACCGAGAATATATTGAACCTCACATGGATAAGATGTATACTGTTCCAACTTTCGACAAATGACCATAAAATTTGAAGATTCTTGTCAATAAAAATCCTTCTTTGTCTTCTCATTGTCGAAGTTCAATGGTAAGATAGATTTTGAATAGAATCGATCGAGGGAACGGGGTCTGTCGGAGGTGCTAGAATTGCGAGAGAAAGACATAAAAATCGTAAAAGTATCTAAAGGGAATGAAATTGAACATACGGCCGTCCATCAGGAGCCGGAGCGTGGAGAATTCGTTTATGTTTCAACGAAGAGGTATATGACTGATCATGAAGCGGATACGATCCGCGAAGCGATGATGATCGGCTACGTTGAAATGTCGCAAATCAACTTACGAATTGCAAAGGAATGCTTGCATGCGGAACTCGAAGCCCAGCATACGGTGGAACGTCTCGTAAGCGGAGGATGAAAAGTTGGCAATAAAACGTGGGGACGTCTTTTTTGCAGACCTGTCACCCGTCGTTGGTTCCGAACAGGGAGGGACGAGACCGGTACTGGTCATCCAGAACGACATTGGCAACCGGTTCAGTCCGACAGTGATCGTTGCAGCGATCACTGCGCAAATCCAAAAGGCAAAATTGCCGACACATGTTGAAATTGATGCGGAGCGTTATGGGTTCGAGCGGGATTCCGTGATTCTGCTCGAACAAGTCCGCACAATCGACAAGTCGAGGCTGACGGATAAGATCACCCATTTGGATGAACCATTGATGGAAAAGGTGGACGAAGCGCTAGAAATAAGCTTCGGGTTAGTTAAATTTTAATACATATGTAAAAGCACTGCGGACCTCGACTTCCGGAGTGTTTTTTTGTTTTGTACGGATGTTTTGGAGCGTGTGCAGATGCAGGCAGAGCGAGGCGGTTATGCGCCAATTTTGCGGATTATGCGTCGTTTTTGGAAATTATGCGTATGTGGAGCCGTTTATGCGGCTTTATGGCGATTTATGAGTTTTTCTAGCGATTTATGCGTGTTTCCCTAAGTTTATGCGTATATCTTCCGCAGAGTATACCGAGTGTGATGGCATAATTGAAATAGATGTCCTAAACTATTTTTTTCTGTACAATGGAAGCATGGGATTTTCAATTTGGCGAGGAGGCGTATGAACGGATGGATAAATTAATGGTAGAAAGCATCAATCAGAACATGGATGAAATCATCGGCCGTTGGATAACGAGGATGAAGGAAGAAAAGGGAGAACGCTTTTTCCACTTCATGCCTGAACATCTTGTCGAAAAAACGAGCAGGGAATTCGCAGTGCTAATGACTTCCAATATTACCGAATCATCCACTGCACATACCGAAAAGATCAGCGACTTCACAGAGAAAATCGTACGGTTCGGGTGGGCAATCAAATTCGTGAACAAGGCGATCGACAACTTTTCAGATGTCGTATTCGAATTTCTTGAGGAGAAGGAGATCATCAACGGGGACAACCTGAGAACTTTCGTTTCCATATTCCGAAACTGGATCAATCCTCTCCGGGAAAGTATTATCGATGCCTATTCGACGGAATGGGAAAGGACTGTCAGCTTGCAGAAGATCGCCTTGCAAGAGTTGTCAGCGTCGTTAATTCCGGTATTTGACAAAATTTCTGTCATGCCTCTTGTTGGAACGATCGACACGGAACGCGCGAAGTTGATTATGGAGAACCTTCTGGAAGGTGTGGTGAGTCAGCGGGCTGAAATGGTTCTGCTCGACATTACCGGCGTTCCGGTCGTGGATACGATGGTTGCGCATCATATTATTCAGGCGGCGGAAGCGGTACGTCTTGTCGGAGCAAAATGTATGCTTGTCGGCATACGGCCTGAAATCGCTCAGACGATTGTCGCTCTTGGTATCGACCTGAATGAATTCACGACGAAAAGCACATTGCAACGGGGAATGCAGGCGGCTTTGGGAATGACAAACCGAGCAATCGTGGAGGTGGAAGCAAATTGAATGCACGCATACCTATTTTGAAATTGAATGAAGTACTCATCGTTTCGATCCAGTGGGAACTGGATGATCAGACAGCTATTCAATTTCAAGAAGACCTGTTGAATAAAATGCATGAAACTGCCGCTCTCGGAGTTGTAATCGACTTGACACCGATTGATTTCATTGATTCCTTTATCGCAAAAGTATTGGGGGATGTGATCAATATGACAGGATTGATGGGCGCGAAAGTCGTAATCACTGGTATACAGCCTGCGGTCGCCATTACATTGATCGAGCTCGGAATCCGTTTGAGCAATGTAATGACTGCGCTAGACTTGGAAAACGGTTTGGATAAACTTTATAAAGAATTGGAGGCCTGAAAATGGATCTTAGGTCTTCTGTAGAGATAATTACGGAATGGGATATCGTAGCTGCAAGGCAGTTAGGGCGTAACGAAGCAAAGAAGGCCGGTTTCGGAACTGTCGACCAAGCTCGCATCACGACTGCAATCAGTGAGTTGGCGAGGAACATTTATCTGTATGCAGGAAAAGGGAAGATTGAGATTGAAAGGGTATCGGAGGGCGGGCTGTTCGGTATCAAGATCATTGCATCGGATGAAGGACCGGGTATCCCGGATCTGCGACAAGTGATGGAAGACGGATTTTCAACATCGGGCGGCCTCGGAGCGGGAATGCCTGGGGTGAAGCGGCTCATGGATGAATTCAAAGTCGAATCGGAACCGGGAGCTGGAACGGTTATTACAACTAGAAAATGGCTTCATTAAGGAGGTGATAGTGAATGCCACAAGAAGTCGGCAGGCAGTATAAGGAAATAATGAAAAAGTATTTGGAGAGCCATAGCGAAGAGGATCTCTATGTAGGGCAACAGTTCAGTAGGCGCTTCATAGAAAAAGAGATCGCGCCGGAAGATGTAATCAGCATACACAAAAACGCATTATTCGAGCTTCACCCTGAATTGCGGAACGAAGTGTGGGATTCACTGGACTTCCTGATTGAAATGATGATCCACTACGGCCTTACATTGCGAGAGCATCAAAGCCTCATTCAAAAACAAGAAGCGATCCAAATGGAGATGAACGTCGCGACGAAAGTGCAGGACACGCTTCTGAAAACGAAGATGCCGTGCGTCGGCGGACTGGATGTAGGGTATATCTCTCAGCCTGCTAAACAGATGAACGGCGATTACGTCTATTTCCTGAATAAGAAGAACGAATCGGGCGTTGCCGTGGCAGATGTAATCGGCAAAGGGATTCCTGCGGCGTTATGCATGTCCATGATCAAATTCGGCATGGACGGCTTGCCTGACGGAAATACGAGTCCTCGAAACGTGCTCGGCATCATTAATCGAATTGTGGAGAAGAGCGTTGACGACTCGATGTTCATTTCAATGTTTTATGGGAAGTACAATGCTGAAGATACGACATTCTCCTACGCTTCTGCAGGCCATGAACCGGCATTGCATTTCGATAGCAGAACTGGGGTGTTTTCCGAATTGGATGCGAAGGGATTGCTTCTCGGTGTCAAACCCGTTGCAGAATATGAGGAGCGTTCGGTCGTATTGAACGACGGGGACTTCATCGCCATGATGACGGACGGCGTTACCGAAACGAGGACCGAAAATGGATTCATAGATATGAATTCGATTCAGAACTTGCTTCATGACGTGAAAGACAAAACCGCACAGCAAATTGCGGAACATGTATACCAGCATCTTTCGGAACTCCAAAACTATCGATTGGGCGACGACTTTACAATTGTCATTTTCAAAAAAGAGCCGGAACAGGTTTAATCTTTTGAGTGACGGGTATGTAAGGATGTAGTGTATTATCTAATACAAATATCGAGAGTCGGGGTGCAGAAATGAATTTACAAGTTGAGTTACTAGAAGAAAATAGTGTTCAATATTTCAAGGTTGTCGGGGAAATAGATGCATTCACGGCACCTGTTCTAAAGGAACGCCTGGCGGCTGTTGAAAATGTCCAAGGCTTGAAGGCTGAGTTGGACCTATCCGAAGTGGATTATATGGATAGTACAGGCCTCGGTGTTTTTGTCGGTTTTTATAAGGCTGTCTCCGCAAACGGCGGACATGTGAAGATAACGGGCTTGAACAAACGATTGAACCGCCTGTTTGAAATTACCGGTCTGAATGAAATTATCGATACTGAACAGAAGGAAAGTGAGGACCATAATGCAACATTATGATTATATAGAAATAAAGATACCCGCAAAAGCCCAATATGTCGGTGTTGCAAGATTGATGATATCAGGAATCGCAAGTCGCCAAGGCTTTACATACGATGACATCGAAGACTTGAAAATCGCTTCGAGTGAAGCAATTACAAACGCTGTCCAGCATGCTTACGGTGAAGGTGAAGATGGAGAAGTCGTCGTCGGATGTGCCTTATATGAAGAGCGGTTGGAAATCATGATTGCGGATCACGGAGCGAGTTTCGATTTTGAAGAAACGAAAAAACATATCGGACCATATAGCGACACATCAGATGCTCGTTTCCTCCGCGAAGGGGGTCTTGGGCTTTATTTGATGGAGACGCTCATGGATGAAGTGAAATTTCATCACGAGGAGGGCGTGACGGTCTTTATGACCAAATATCTCGGCAGAGAGCGGGGCGAAGAAGATGTCAAACGAACAGCCAACTCATAAGCCGGATACGAAAGAGAAAGTGTTGGAATGGATCAGGCAATACCAAGAGACGAATGATGATGAAGCGCAGACGAATCTCGTCCTTCATTATGAACGGCTCGTCCATTCCATCGCCCGCAAATATTCAAACGGGAAACCGTATCATGAAGATATCGTACAAGTCGGTATGCTCGGACTCCTCGGAGCAATCCGCCGATATGACCCGGAACTCGGTCGCAGCTTTGAAGCTTTTGCCGTACCGACAATCGTCGGTGAGATCAAAAGGTTCCTGCGAGATAAAACATGGGCCGTCCACGTTCCTAGGCGCATCAAGGAGCTCGGTCCGAAAATCAAGGCGGCGGTTGAGACGCTAACGGTTGAAATGCAGCGTTCTCCGCTCGTTAGTGAAATAGCGGAATACTTGGATACCGACGAAGAATTGATTCTAGAAGCGATGGAGATGGGAAGGAGCTATCAAGCACTTTCGATGGACCATACGCTCGAAGCCGATTCGGAAGGCGGTACAGTAACCTTGTTCGATATTATTGGAGAATCGGATGACGGATATGAGAGAACAGACCATCGACTCGTCGTGGCCAATGCGCTCAAAGTGTTGTCGGAACGCGAAAAGCAGATTATCCAATATACATACATCGAGCAAATGAGCCAAAAGGAGGCGGGGGAACGTCTCGGTATTTCGCAAATGCACGTCTCTAGACTGCAGCGGAAAGCAATTAAGAAACTTCAAGAAGCCATAATGGCAGCCGGTGGTGCATCGTAGTGGAGATGTTCAAAAATGATCATGTAGAGGCGTACGTTTATAATGCGGCGAAGCATGGCAATATGGAATCGGGGGATACGTACTACATCCATTCCGAAAAGGATTACTTCATTTGCGCAATTGCCGATGGTTTGGGCAATGGCGTAGTTGCAAGGCAATCCGCGGAAGTCATCCCTGAAGTACTAGGGCGCTATCATCACGAATCTCTTGATGAACTGCTGAGCCGCTGCAATGAATACATGGTGCAGAAACGTGGAGCGGCCGTAGCGATCGTGCGTGTGAATTATAAGGAAGGCACGATTGAATACAGCTGTGTCGGAAACGTCAGGCTGTACATTCTACACGGCCGCGAAAAGATGATCTATCCTCTGCCGGTCATGGGGTATTTATCGGGAAGACCGCAAAAAATGAACACTCAAAAATACAAGTACGAAGTAGGCGATCTGTTTTTCCTTCATTCGGACGGCATCACGTTGAATAGCCCGAAAGCAAGCTTGAAGCAGAGTTCCAACGCCTATGACTTGTACAATATCGTAAAAGAAACGGCCCAATCTGGCGACGACGCCACATTCATCGCCGGTAGCCTGCTTCAGTAAATTGAAGCAGGTTTTTTCATTTACATAGAGATGGAGTAAGAACACCGATCAATGGTAAACTTAAAAGAACTAAGAAAGGGTGGGAATGAATGACGGATAAACTAATAGCAGCAACAGCCAAAAGAGCATCGATCAGTACGAAGCAAACCGCCAATGTCATCTCTCTTCTTGATGAAGGCAATACGGTCCCTTTCATCGCGCGATACCGGAAAGAAGCGACCGGCTCCCTCGATGAAGTGGAAATCAAGGCAATCGAAGATGCGTACCATTATGAAAAAGGGCTTGAACAACGGAAAGAGGAAGTCATCCGATTAATAGAAGAGCAAGGAAAACTGACGGATGAACTGAAGAAGGAAATCGAATCAGCAACGGTTTTGCAGAGGGTTGAAGATCTATACAGACCATACAAGCAGAAGAGACGCACCCGAGCGATGATTGCGATTGAAAGCGGACTTGAACCGCTGGCGGACAAGTTGATGAAATTCGGTCCGGAAAAGCCGGAAGACCTTGCCTTATCTTACGTGAATGAAGAGAAAACAATCGCATCCGTCGACGAGGCGCTAGCGGGAGCCCGCGATATACTTGCGGAGCGGATAGCGGACGACGCTGCACTCCGTGAAAGTGTGCGGAAGCTTGCATGGTCAGACGGGCAAATGGCTGCAACACTCCGAAAAGGCGCCGAAGATGAACGTGGTGTCTATGAAATGTACTACGAATATGAGGAACCGTTGAAAAAGATCGTCCCTCACCGTGTTCTTGCTTTAAACAGGGGAGAAAAAGAAGAGGTTCTCCGTGTCGGCGTTACATTCCCGACCGAGAGAATCGTTGGGATGCTTGAACGCGAATTGATTAAAAAACAGCATTCCCCATCAGCCGTGCATGTGAAAGAGGCGACGGAAGATGCATTCAAACGGCTAATCGCCCCATCTGTCGAGCGGGAAATTAGAACGGCCCTGACAGAAAAGGCGGAAGCCCAAGCAATCCACGTATTCTCGGAAAACTTGAAGAGTCTTCTATTACAGCCGCCGCTAAAAGGCAGGATGGTGTTAGGCGTCGATCCGGCATTTCGGACTGGCTGTAAACTGGCGGTCATTGACGAAACAGGGAAAATGCTTGAAGTATCGGTCATTTATCCCCACCCTCCGAAAGCGAATAAGGAAGCTTCGAAGAAAACGATTCTTTCAATACTTACGAAATACAATATACCCATCATTGCAATCGGTAACGGAACAGCATCAAGGGAAACGGAAAAATTCATTGCGGACTGTATCAAGGAAGCGAAGGACCCAGTTGCATACGTCATCGTCAATGAAGCGGGGGCAAGCGTCTACTCGGCTTCGGCCCAGGCGCGGGAAGAATTCCCTGATCTACAGGTCGAACAGCGGAGCGCGGTTTCTATCGCTCGAAGATTGCAGGATCCGTTGTCCGAACTCGTGAAAATCGATCCCGAATCTATCGGAGTAGGACAATACCAGCATGACGTCGCACGGAAGAAACTGTCCGAGTCGCTGTCATTCGTCGTCGAAACGGCAGTGAACCGGGTAGGCGTGAACGTGAATACAGCATCTTCTTCATTGCTGCAATACGTGGCGGGCCTCTCTAAGACGGTTGCAGAAAACATCGTCAAGGCGCGTGAAGAGGACGGGCTGTTCCAAAAACGGACCCAGCTGAAGAAAGTACCGCGTCTCGGCGCGAAGACATATGAGCAGGCGATCGGGTTCCTCCGCATCCCGGAAGCGAAAGATCGATTCGACTCGACTGGGCTCCATCCTGAAAGCTATACGATTGCGGAACAAGTGCTAGCGGAAGCTGGAGTGGACAAGAACCTATTAGGGAAGGAAGAGGCGGTTGAAGCCTTATCCGCATTGGATGTTCGTTCGCTTGCGGAGAAACTGGATATCGGCGAAGTGACATTGCGCGATATTATCGACACGTTGAAGCGCCCGAACCGCGATCCGCGTGACGACTATCCGCAACCACTATTGAAAGCGGACGTCCTCGACATTAAAGACTTATATGAAGGAATCGAAATGCAAGGGACCGTCCGGAACGTCGTCGACTTCGGAGCATTCGTCGATATCGGTGTATCGGAAGACGGACTCGTCCACATTTCGAAATTGAAAAAAGGATTCGTCAAGCACCCGCTCGACGTAGTCGCTTCCGGCGACATCGTAACTGTCTGGGTGGAAGGCGTAGATAAAAACAAAGGAAGAATCTCGCTGACGATGATTCCGCCAAAAGGGAATTGAGCCGCAAACGTGAAAACCGGTATGGAACAACGTGAACTGCAGCAACTCGTCCAACGACTATCTATAGAAGCTTTCGGAAAACCGTTCAGACACGAAGCCTGTTTCAACGCCCGCCTCAGAACGACAGGCGGGCGCTATAAACTGCTCGACGGCTCCATTGAAATCAACCCGGCTGTCCTCGAACTCTACGAGATGGAAGAACTCATCGGCATCATTAAGCACGAGCTATGCCATTATCATCTCCATCAAGAGGGGAGAGGATATCGACACGGAGACGCAGACTTTAAAAAGCTATTGAAAGAAACCGGCTCGCCGAGATATTGCAAGCCGCTAGGGAAGGCGAACAGCAAACCGCAGAAGATTCATCTCTATCAATGCAAGTCTTGTCGATTGGAATATAAGCGAAGAAGGAAAATGGATGTGCGGAAATATCGATGCGGCAAATGCGCCGGCGAAATTACCCTCCTTCAAAATTGAAAGGCTGCTGTCGGTGTGAATAACCGACAGCAGCCTTTTTGCATTTGTATAATGCTAATACGCATAAAACCAGTTAACTGCACATAAATTTGTTTACATGCGCATAAAACTGTCGAATGACGCATAAATCAAATCACATACGTATAAAGTTTGCGAGTAGCGCATAAATGCCTTTAATCACGCAAAAAAGCGTTTATGCGTTTTTACTATACAGTCCAGACGATTCCCTCTAAGATCAAGAGAAATTCTTCTCTAGATAAAGTTCAAAACGAATGAAACCGACCAATAACGTATATTACGAAGTGAGGAGAACATAGTAAATAAGCGCTTTTACTCGACTACGGAAAAATAATTCAATAAAACTGTTGACGAATGGATAATGAGTGTCTATAATAGGAAAAGTCGATTAGGGAATGACATTAAAACAAATTGAACTTCCTACTCGAATTAATAAAACGGCCCCTTGGTCAAGCGGTTAAGACACCGCCCTTTCACGGCGGTAACACGGGTTCGAATCCCGTAGGGGTCACCAACTTTTTAATGTATAACTTCCATGTTTATGTTCATAGTAAAGAGGGTAACGAAATAAACGCCTTGATACACATGGAGATTAATTAAATCGTTGGGGTATAGCCAAGCGGTAAGGCAACGGACTTTGACTCCGTCATTCGTTGGTTCGAATCCAGCTACCCCAGCCATTCATTTTTTTCGCTCCACGAAAAAATGAATTGCGAGCTATACCGATAGGTATTGCGAGCAAAACAAGTTTTTATAATCAAGCTCTCTTCCTTAAAGGAATTAGGAGCAAATGATTTCAAAGCAAAGCACAATGCAATGTCTTCACATAAAAGGATCTCATACCTTAACAACAAGACATCACATCTAAGTACGAGCCATTAGCTCAGTTGGTAGAGCATCTGACTTTTAATCAGAGGGTCGCAGGTTCGAATCCTGCATGGCTCACCATTTCTTTTAAAAAACTATTGACTTCTTTATTGAGAGTTGTATAATAAAGTGTGTCGCGAATAATGCGGTAGTGGCGGAATGGCAGACGCGCTAGGTTGAGGGCCTAGTGGGGGTTAACCCCGTGGAGGTTCAAGTCCTCTTTACCGCACCAAATACCTTATAAAAACCGAGCGCCCGTAGCTCAATTGGATAGAGCGTCTGACTACGGATCAGAAGGTTATGGGTTCGACTCCTGTCGGGCGCGCCAAATTTCATATGCGGGTGTAGTTTAGTGGTAAAACCTCAGCCTTCCAAGCTGATGATGAGGGTTCGATTCCCTTCACCCGCTCCAATTATTCTTTTATAAAAACGCTTGACGCGTTTGAAAGAGTATGTTACATTAAGAAGGTCGCTAAAAGAGGCGACTAAATGAACCTTGAAAACTGAACAGCAAAACGTCAACAAATAAAGTCTTGCAACCGACCCTGTCGGTGAAAAGACAAA
>NZ_JBFEGM010000021.1:0-29171 GCF_047228845.1 Sporosarcina pasadenensis | reverse complement strand
GAAGGCGAAGACGCTGTTGAAGGCGAAGACGCTGTTGAAGGCGAAGACGCTGTTGAAGGCGAAGACGCTGTTGAAGGTGAAGACGCTGTTGAAGGTGAAGATGTAGCCGAAGAAGTTACTGAAGAACCAGCTACAGAAACTGTTCAAACAACGGTTTGGGACAAGCTAGTCGGATATTACAACCAAGTTGTTACAGCTTATAGCACTTTCTTCGGATTGCTCAAAAAATAATATAGTAACAAAATAAAAACTAAATAGCACTGCATCCCATAACAGGAAATGTTAGCATTCCCTGCCTGAACCGTATGCCTTACGGTTAATCAAATTAAATTTCTATAAATATTAAAGCCCTTGTGAACTCCGGTTGGAGTTTTCAAGGGCTTTATCGTCATAAGAATAACCATTACTCTTCTCAATCCAAAACAAATATACGTATCGAGAGCGAGACTTATTTCAGAAACGGTTAAATTCTCCAAACTGTTGGTGTCCCATGTGTTGGTGTCCCATGTGTTGGTGTCCCATGTGATGATGTCCCATGTGTTGATGTTGGTGATGATGTTGGTGATGATGTTGGTGATGACCTCCAGGGTGAAAACTTACCGGTTGAACCATTTGGTGATGTCCCATATGGTGCCCTGTATGATGTCCTACATGATGGGACATGTGATGAACATGGTGATGAACATGGTGATGAGTGTGATCGTGGCGGTGTTGCTCATGCCCACGATGAAGTTCTTCAGGATTTCTCAAACTTATCCCCCCTTTTCAACGAATCCTTGTAGGATATGCTGGTCTACTAAAGCAGTCTAGGCTCTAAACCTAGTGGCATATAGTCTTTCCGATGCCTCTTTCCAGTGCCTGTGCACCACACACTTATGACAATTCAATAGTAGTTATATATATACAAAAAGAAGCCGACCAGATATTAATTTAGTCGGCTTCTTAATTTATCTTATACAATTGTAGTGTATAATCTGAATAGTGTGGTGCACAGGCACCGAAACAATTCAGTCACTTCTTACCCCATTCCCCAAAGCTTTGAAGTCGCTGCCTGTTGGATTTTGGAATACGCGGAGACCGAATTCGGGCGCGATCGCAAACAAATGATCAAAGATGTCCGCTTGCACGGTTTCATAGACGGTCCATTTCGTATCATCTACAAATGCGTATATTTCTATCGGCAGTCCATGCTCACCTGGCGCCAACTGGCGGACCATCAACGTCATTTCTTGATGGATACGTGGATGATGTTGCAAATATTGGAGGACGTATGCTCTGAAAACCCCGATATTCGTCAGGGCCCTTCCGTTTACAACATTGCTGCGGTCAATCTTATTCTTTCTATTATACTCTTCAATTTCACGTTCACGATCGACGAGATAATCCGAAAGAAAACGGATCTGTTTATAATGCTCGATCATTTCTCCAGTGCAAAACTTGATACTCGACATATCTATATACAATGCTCGCTTGATGCGTCGTCCGCCAGATTCCTGCATCCCGCGCCAGTTGATGAAGTAATCTGATATAAGTGCATAACTCGGAATCATCGTTACCGTCTTATCGAAGTTTCGCACCATTACTGTATTCAAAGAAATGTCAATGATATCTCCATTTGCACCGTATTTCGGCACTTCAATCCAATCGCCCATTCGAACCATCTCCGTGGCTGACAACTGGACTCCCGCCACAAGTCCTAATAACGAATCCTTAAAAATTAACAAGAATACAGCTGATAGGGCACCAATCCCACTTAGCAGAATAAAGGGGCTTTCCCCCATCAGATTGGCAATTACCAAAACACAACCGACAATAACGACAACTATTTTGGTAACTTGAACATATCCTTTGATCGGCTTCGTTTTTGCTATCTCATAGGTTTGATAGATATCATTGAATACGCTTAACAATCGATTGATGACACTGAATGCCACAATCATGATATACGTCAGTGCCAACGTTTCGATTGCCTTTTGATACGTCGGAAACATGGATGCAAAGTAATAAATAATGATAGCAGGCACAAAATGAGATAATCTCCGGAGCACTTTTCGCTCCAACAGCATGGTCCCCCACTTGATATCGTTCTTTTTCACAATATGAGTAATGAATCGGATAATCACTTGCTTCGTAATAAAATTCGCGATGATACAAAGGAGCGTGATGACAGCAATCAGGATGACAAAGGACATAGGGTCAACCCAAGCCTCATCCACTCCGTAACCTAAGAGCCGGTTACGAATCATGTTCATTTGTATCCCCCCACCGTATGTAGTCTGCTTCCTATTATACCAGAATCAATAGGTCTCCACTTTCTTCAGCCTGCTATACAGGCAACGAGACGATTCGGTGGAATATGATACAATCGAGAAAATATCAAACAAATGAGGTAACATGTGCCGAAACATTAAAACACTGTTTAATTTTTGCCCTCCGGCTACCACGGATGAAATTTATGCCGCTTCGCTCCAATACGTGCGGAAGGTTTCTGGTTACAACAAGCCATCCAAAGCAAACGAGGATGCTATTAATCTTGCTGTCGAGGAAGTGTTTATCGCTACACAAAATTTACTCAACACATTGGTAACAAATGCCGAACCTCGTAATCGAGAAATTGAAGCTGAACGGGCTCGGGCTCGTAATGCAAAAAGATTTGGATTGGATAATCAGGATTAAGAGCTATCTACAAACCACAAGGGGGAATTCGACGTCTATGAAAAAAACACAAATACAGATTGTTTTATTGCTATGCCTACTAGTATTAAGCGCATGCTCGAATAAATCTGCTGCCATAAAAGAATCGCAGCCGACACCCGAGCAAAAGCAAGAGCAAAAGGTTGATTATCAGGCAGTAGTAGAGAACAAAAACACTGAGCTAGAAATGGCGCCTTTGGAACTGACAGGCTATGCCGAAGAAGTGGGAGCTACTTTACTTGAACCAACTCACACAAACTTTGCGGTGGATGAATTCGTTACAGTTGAAGGTACCGTTGAAGATCAGGACCAATTACAAGAAAACTATGTATGGATCAAAATCAGGTTTGCTGGAGAAGCGCTTTCCAACGGCTCGATGGAATACTATGCGCCTATCGAAGACGGGAAATTCAAACAGGACGTCAGGCTGTTCAACGGAGAGGGAGAATACCAAGTAACTGTGATGCTCCCAAGCACAAAGCAGAAAAATTATTATTACGACCTTGCAAAATTCACCGTCTTTAATGTAAACCCTACGGTGCAGCGTGATCTTACGTATACCCCCTTTGCCCAAGAGGCAGGATTATCACTTGAGGCGCCGGATAGCGGTTATATAAAAGAAAGCGAGGTCTTCACGCTAAAAGGGAAAATCCCTTCCATAAAAGGAACAAACGAGACGCTGATGCTTGAGCTCAAAAAGGACGGAGAAACGTGGAAACACGTGCTTCCTGTTAAAAACGGCGAATTCGCGTATGACGTCCCATTATTTTACGGAAAAGGTGTGCATGAATTAAAAGTCTATGTGCCTGACAAGGAAAGAGATAACTATTATCAGGCAGGAACAACACTTTATATCGACAATGAATCTGACCTTGTCACAGAACCGATTCTCTACATGACGACCTATCACGAACGTGGTGTCAATCTTACCTATCCAACGGCTGGCGGTGAAGAGACCAATTTAACATATCGCATAAAAGGCACGATCGACAAAGATGCCCCATTTGCGAAAGAGACAACACATCTTTATATTACGACGAAAAAAGATGGCGACAAGTCGTTATCCGTTATTCCCGTCGATAATTACAAATTCGACGATGAATTCTATTTGCGCTTCGGTCCGGGAACGTATGACGTAATCGTTAGTGTACCGGAGATAAAAGAGAAAAACAGTTCCAAGTTTTATTATTATGACGTAGCCAAATTCACAGTAGAAAGCACAGCCACGGAGGACCTACGTAACTTATTGCCATCACGGGGAGTTCAATCCGATGCTCCTGATATTATCACGATTGCGAAAGAGCTCATAACTGAAGATATGTCGGATCGTGAAAAAGCAAAGGCCATCTATGAATTCACGGCAAAGTCAATTGCGTATGACGTGGAAAAGCAGAAAAACAGCGATTTTATGTGGGATGATAGTGCGTTAAAAGTGCTTGAACTCGAAAAAGGGATTTGCCAAGACTACACGTATCTCGCCCTCGCCTTGCTTCGCGCATCCGGCATGGAAGCTAGATATGTTGCAGGAACGGCTGGAGCGGGCTTCAATTTCTCCCGCCACGCATGGGTTGAAGTGAAGGTCGACGGCGAATGGCTCACAATGGACCCGACATGGGGCGCCGGCTATATCGCCAATGGAGAGTTTGTAGCGAAATACACAGAAGACTACTTTGACCCGAACGAAGAAGCATTCAAGACGCATTCCCGGAGTGGCGTGGAGTATTGATGCACCCCAAGCATACGGTGCCTGTGCAGCACACATTTATGACAATTCAATAGTTTTTATATAAATACAAAAAGAAGCTGATCAAATCTTGAATTGATCAGCTTCTTCTTTTTACTTTATGTAATTGTAGTGCATAATCTGAATAGTTTGGTGCACAGGCACCCACACAATTCAGCCTGTGTATTGAATCATCTGAGCGATCACTAATGTAACAACCCCGATTGCTGAAAACACAAGGAATAGTGGCATATAGAAACGAATCCATTTCTGCCAAGATACGCCGGCGATCACGAGTGCAGCCATAAAGTAACCAGAAGTCGGGAATAGAATATGGGCAAAGCCGTCCCCGAACTGGAACGCAAGTACAGCTGTCTGTCTTGTTACGCCGATAATATCTGAAAGTGGTCCCATGATCGGCATCGTCACTAGGGCCTGTCCACTTCCGGACGGAATAATAAAGTTAATGGCCAGCTGTACGAGATACATACCTACTGCACCGAGGACAGATGGCATCTCACCGACCATTGAACCGAGGCTGTAAACGATCGTATCCATAATTTGTCCGTCTTCAAGCACAACAGCGACAGATCGAGCAAGACCAATAATAATGGCTCCCATGAGCACCTCACGGAATCCTTCCGTGAAAGCGTTAGAAATCTGAGTAGCGTTCAATCCAGCTATCTTGCCTACTACAATTCCCATAAAGATAAACAGACCTGCCATCTCTACCATGAACCAACCGAGCTGAAGCACACCAAACACTAATACTCCAAGGAAGAGAAGTGCAGCGACTGAAGCATATTTTTGTCTCGTGTTCATGCTTTTCGCTTCAATCTTATCTTTCTGCTTGTAAAGTTCCCTTTTTTCTTGGTCATCTTCATACACATAGCTGTTTAAAGGATTCTGCTGTACCTTTTTGGCATAGCGCATGATGAAATAAATTCCCACCGATATACAGACAATAAATAGAAGTAGACGCAATGGCAATCCTGAAAACACCGGGATGCCTACAATCTTTTGCGACAATCCTACGTTAATCGGGTTTAGAACTCCTGCAGTAAACCCGACAACCGTACCGACAAGAGCAATTGCAGCAGCAACAATGGAATCATACCCTAAGGCAATAATTAATGGCATAATAACAGGAATATAAACGAGCGATAGTTCAGGGGTTCCGATTAATGTTGCTCCAATCGCAAATACTGTCGTTAAAATCGGGATCAGGAATATACTCTTTTTCGCAAATCGATTTGCCAGCCTGTCCACAACCACTTCAATAATTCCGGTTGTTTTCAGCACCATAAACATACCACCGATAATAAACGTGAAAAAGACAATTTCTCCGGCATCAATTAGTCCTCTCGGAATTACAGTAAGGAAATCGGCAATCCCGACTGGCGCAGATTCCACTCTTGTAAATGAGTTCGGATCGATCGATGTTCTTCCGTCAGGTCCTGGTACACGCTCAAACTGACCTGCCGGAATAAAGTACGTCGAAATGGCTGCCAGCGCGCTGAATGTAAATAAGATGACATAAATATGTGGAAGTTGAAACTTCTTTTTGACGCCTTTTTCCTTTTCCATTTGAAACCTCCTCAGTTATTTATACAGACTAATGATCGGTTTTGTGTGATCAACAATTTTTATAACATTAGCCTGTATCTTTCTCATTTCAAGTTGCTATGTTTATTATACAAGCTTACTAGACTCGAGTCGTTAGACCTTGTAGCCAATAAAATGTAATACCATTGTTAAAGTAACACAACGGAAAATTCTGATTTGTCAACACTGCACAATGAACTGTACATGAATACCATCTAATTACGTCAATTCATTCTTTTAAACAAAAAGGAAATCTACGATATGGTCCTTCAATCCAATGAAGCGGGCATTACGTCTTATCTGAACATTCATATTTCATGTCGGAATCCCACGTTATTTGTGCTATAATAATAGTTATACTATTGCAAACGCTTACATCTTTTTGCGTTCATAAGGAGGGGGAGTATTCATGGAGCTTGTTCTCCAGCAGCGACAAGAGCTTAATCTACTAATGACGATGGAACTAAGGCAAGCTATTGAATTACTACAATATACGACACATGAGCTTGAACATTATATTAGGCAACAGGAATTGGAAAACCCACTCATCGAACTGAAGGAAAAAGAGGATCGCAGCAATTATGAGGAAAGAGTCAACCAACGCTTTTCCAGCACCTCTGAGATGCCGACAGAAGTGGTACGGAGCAGTGGCAAAAACATGCGGGACGAATTGTATGAACATGCCAAGTTCATGCATAAGGACGAGTTTACGCAAAAGTTGTTACATTTCCTCATCTATAATCTTGATGAAAACGGATATTTGCCTGACTTGTTCACTGATACATACTGCCCTTCGCAATTCACTGAAAAGCAGATCGAAACCGGCATTCACCTTCTACAACATTTGGGGCCAATCGGTATCGGTGCTCGGAACCTGAGGGAATGTCTCCTTCTGCAGATTTCCTATCTTCATCCGGAAAATGGAAGGGCTTCAGAACTGGTGCAACATCATCTGGACCTGGTCGCCGATCGTAAATGGAATGAAATTGCTTCCAAGATGAGGATTACGATGGCTGAATTGAAAGAACTGCACAACTTCATCCTCTCGCTTAATCCACGACCTTGTACTTTCACTTGCGATCATTCAACGGAGTTCATGACACCAGATATTATCGTCGAATTGATAGATGACAAGTTCGTTTTTCACTTGAATGACGGTTATTTGCCAGCAATCCAGTTGAATAAGGAGTATTCACAATTCCTTCATGCAAAAAATGATGTATCAAAATATATGCAGACACAATATAAAAACTATCAATGGCTGTTAACGAGTATCGAGCAACGGCGCAATACGATTATTAAAATCGTAACAGTCCTTTTAGATAAACAGAAGAATTTCTTTGAGAGCGGCTTATCCTCACTGCTGCCTCTGACATTGAAAGAAGTAGCCGATGAAATTGGAATGCATGAATCGACTGTAAGCCGGGCGACTGCGAATAAAGTGATTCAAACACCTCACGGCACGTACGAGATGCGTACTCTTTTCACTTCCAAACTGGAAACATCGGATGGCGATAGCATTTCCCAGACAACAGTAAAGAACCTTTTAGTGGAGTTCATCGCCTCAGAAGATAAATATAAACCGTACTCCGATCAAAAAATTGCGGAATACTTCAATACAAAACAAAGGATTTCCATCTCAAGACGGACCATTAGTAAGTACCGTGAAGAATTACGGATTCCCCCGTCCAGTAAACGGAAGGAAATACGAGTATAGTCTTTGCTTAAAAAAAAGCTGTCTCAATTTCATTTGAGACAGCCTTTTCAATATTCGTTTTAAAATGTCTATTATGCTTGTGGAGGTGTTCCTTCAGCATTAGATACAACTACATCGATTTGGATTAAAGCATCTTCAGGCAATGCTGATACGCCAACTGTTCTGCGTGCAGGAACTCCGCCTGGGAAGAATGTTTTGTAAACTTCGTCTACAGCATCCATATCCTCGATATTTTTAACGAAGATATTTACTTTAACGATATCTTCCATAACGTGGTTGATGCTTTCAACAATCGCCTTAACATTTTTCAAGCACTGTTCAGTTTGCTCTTTTACGCCACCAGCTACCAATTTACCTGTTTTTGCATCTAAAGGTAATTGACCTGAAAGGTGATTGTAATGTGAGAACGCTACAGTTTGAGTAGATAGGGAATTCTTAGGTGCATTTTCAGTGTTGTTTGCCCAGATTACGATTCCATGTCTGTCTTCAATCGCTTGTGGAGGCGTTCCATCTCCGTGAGATACGACTGCTTCCATTTGTACCAAAGCACCCATTGGTAGAGCTGCAGCTTCAACTACTGTACGTGCAGGGACATATGCAACAGTTCTAGCGATAGCGGAGTCTGGGAAGAATGTTGAATACACTTCGTTTACAGCTTCAATATCCGAAAGGTCTTTAACGAAGATTGTCATTTTAACGATATCGTCAAAAGGAACGTCAATGCTTCCTAAGATTGCTTTAATATTTTTCAAGCACTGTCTTGCTTGCTCTTGTACGCCGCCAATTACGAATCGGCCAGTTGTTGGATCGATCGGCAATTGAGCTGAAAGGTAATTGTAATGGGAGAAAGCTACAGTTTGTGTAGATAGTGAACATGTAGGTGCATTCGCCGTGTTGTTTGTAAGCTTAACAAGATCGCCTGCTTGTGGTGCGTTTGGAATTGACCCTTCACCGTGTGACAGAAGAGCTTCAACTTGCACCATAGCATCCATTGGCAAAGCTGCAACTGCAACTGATGTCCGTGCTGGAACATAAGTCGGGAAGAATGTTTTATAAACTTCGTCTACAGCGTCCACATCTTTAATATCCTTAACGAATACCGTGATACGAACGATATCGCTCATAACATGATCGATGCTGTCTACAATAGCCTTAATATTGTTAAAGCACTGTTCAGCTTGCTCTTTTATACCACCAGCTACCAATTTGCCTGTTTTTGGATCGATAGGCAATTGAGCTGAAAGATTATTGTAATGAGAGAAAGCTACTGAATGTGAAAATAGACCGTTGCCGCTTGGAGCATTTTCCGTGTTTTTTGCTGATACTGCGTTATAACCGCTCATAATAGTATTCCCCTTTAAATAAATATTTAGTAACTCAAGTATGTACCGAAATAACCGTTCTAAACCGCTCTGAGTACAATATGAAATTATAGCAGAATTTGTTCATTATAGCTAATGTTATGTATGAAGTGAACAAAGAAACTTCCCAAAAGTCCAATGACTTATGGGAAGCCTCCATTAAGATCAACTACGGGTAAGAACTGACTAAGACATATCTCTATCTTTTTCCTTTATCATAAATCTCACCTAACGCTCTCGGAGCGCGATTTGATTTAGAGAAGAAGATCAATAACAATAACGTTAACACATACGGTAAAATCATGAATAAATCAGTGAAACTACTTGGCAATGCCATTGCTTGAGCAATGAACATTCCCCCGGATTTAGCGAAGCCAAATAAAAGACAAGCTCCTAAAGTAGGGAGAATCCTCCAGTTGCCGAAGATTAAAGCAGCAATGGCCAAGAATCCGTATCCCATATAAATACCTGAAGAAAATTGAGCAGAAATGGAATAGGCAAAACATATACCAGCGAGACCTGATAGTAGCCCCGATATGAGAACCGCAGAAAACCGTATTTTCGATACATTTACGCCTGCTGCGTCAACGGAATGTGGATTTTCCCCACTCGCTCTAAGGCGCAATCCAAACTTTGTTTTATATAGTACATACCAAGCAAAAATGGCAATGACAATGATGATTACTTGGAACGGATACACATCTGTAAAGACTGCACCAATCACTGGTATATTCGCTAAACCGTCAATCGTAAACCGCTCCGATACACCTAATCGGAACTTGTCCGAAGCCGCTCCGAATACAAGCGCATTGATTTGTGTTGTTAAGAACGTCGTAAGTGCTAACGCCAAAATGTTAATGACAACACCGCTGATGACTTGATTTGCCTTAAACTTAATACTTAACACAGCGTGGATTACGGAAAAACCCATCCCGCCAATCATTGCAAATAGCAACGCCACGTAGAACATATCCTCAATAGCCCCTCCAGAAGCATTTGCAATCAAAACAGCTGACAAGGCTCCGATGAATGCCCCGAACCCTTGAAAGCCTTCAAGTGCTAAATTGGTAATCCCACTTTTCTCACTATATATACCGCCGATTGCCATGATAAAAAGAGGCAGAGCAAAGGATAATCCATCAATAATAATCGTATCCATTTATGATTCACTGTCCTTTCGATCCACTTCTTTTTCCTTCAAGCGGCTGACTTTATGCTTCAAGTACGCCCCACATGCACTAAACAAGAGAATTAACCCGATGATCACAGAAGCAATTTCTTGTCTAATTCCGGACTGTGAACTCATATACGTGCTTCCCTGATCAATAATTGATATTAAGAACGATGAAAAGATAATCCCGATCGGATGAGTATTCCCTAATAATGCTACCGCAATGGAGTCAAATCCAAGACTTGTTAATACCTTTGGTTGTATAGATGCAAAATCACCTAAATAATACGTTACACCTGCAAGACCAGCCAATCCGCCTGATATGATCATGGCTAAGACTGTATTACTTCCGACCTTTATCCCTGTATACTTTGCCGCATTTCGGTTGGATCCTACTGCCTTAATTTCAAAACCAACAACTGTTTTATCCAGAATAAACTTGATGAAAATCGCGATAGCAATGGCCAAAATAAAGCCCAACGGAATATCCATTTTCAAGTTCGCGATTTCGACATTTACTAACGTCAAACGTGCTGCTTCCGCGATATATTTGGATTGTCTTGAAATCGGATCAATGTAATACATATGAATGAAAAAGCTTACTACATATTGGGCAATGTAATTGAACATAATCGTAGTTACGACTTCATGAATGTTGAATTTATATTTTAGCCATCCTACTAATCCACCCATCAAGCCCCCTGCAACGATTCCGATGAGCAATACAAGCGGCTTTGCAACGAAGGCATCCAACCCGCTGTAGCCGACAAGAACGGTCGCTATAAAGCCGGAGAATAGCATTTGTCCGGAAACTCCAATATTAAATAGGCCCGCTCTAAGAGCAACAGCCACTGCCAAGCTAGCAAATACAAGTGGTGTCATGGTGTCTAACAAACTTAAAAAGTCGGTTAGCATGCTCTTGTAGCCAGCATAAGATGCCTTCGGGAAGATTCCTGCCCCTTGGAACAAGTTGTAAAATGCTTGGATCGGATTTTTGCCAAGCAACAGGATGACGATAGCCGCTGCAATAAAACTGATTAGTATAGAAGCTACCGGGATTGTGATTGGTTGCCATTTCTCATTTCGTATTGGCCAAAACAGACGATAACTGACGCTTGTTTTCTTTTTATCCTTACTCATGTTTTGCCCCCATCATATATTCGCCGACTTCATTCGTCGTTAATGATTCGCTGCTTGCAATCTTTTGAAGTTGGCCATTATAAATAACGCCGATCGTATCCGCTACATTCATAATTTCGTCTAACTCGAGCGAAACGAGTAAGATCGCTTTTCCTTGATCGCGTTGTTCGATGATCATCTTATGAATATTTTCGATTGCACCGATATCTACTCCCCGTGTTGGTTGAACGAAAATCATGAGCGGGGATTGCAATTCGATTTCACGAGCAATAATGGCCTTTTGCTGGTTCCCGCCACTCATCGAACGAACTTGCGTGTTAATCCCTTGTCCACTTCGAATATCATATTTAGCAATTAACTGACTGCCAAATTGATCGAATTCCTGTTTATTCAGAATTCCTTTATTTGAAAACGGCTCTTTGTAATACTGCTTTGAAGCTAAATTCGTCGCTACATCAAAATCCAAAAACAGTCCAAATCGTTGACGATCTTCAGGTACATAAGAGATTCCGGATTCAGTTCTGTTTCGTATACTGTCATTCGTAATGTCCTGTCCGTTAAGGAAAATCTTTCCTCCGCTCGCCTTTACTAAACCGGCAATGGCATCCGCTATTTCAACTTGACCATTATCAGCGACGCCCGCAATTGCAAATATTTCCCCACTGCGTATCGTAAAGGAAACGTCTTTGACGACTTCAAATCCGTCCTCATTTTTCACGGTTAACTGTTCTACTTTCAATACTTCTTCTTTAAATTGAGCAGGTGTTTTTTCAGATTCAAAACTCACTTCCCTACCGACCATTAATTGAGCCATAAGATTCGTCGATGTTGTCTTCACATCCAACACATCAATCAATTTACCTTTGTTCAATACGGCACAACGGTCGGCCACTTTCTTAATTTCCTCTAACTTATGTGTGATGAGGATGATTGTTTTTCCACTGTTTCGCAGACCTTCAATAATACCGAGGAGAAACTCAATTTCTTGTGGCGTTAAGACAGCAGTTGGTTCATCAAAAATAAGAATTTCAGCTTCACGATAAAGCACTTTTAATATTTCCACACGTTGTTGCATGGATACTGTTAGATCAGCAATTTTTTTCGTAGGATCCACTTCCAACCCAAAGTTCTTGGACAGTTCTTCAATTTTACGATTGGCATTTCGAATACCTACGTATGGAAGGAGACCGGCAAATTTACTGATGGGCTCAACCCCTAGAATGATATTCTCCGTAATCGTATAATCTTCCACTAACTTAAAATGCTGATGGACCATTCCGATGTTAAGATTTGCCGCGTGGTTCGGCGAACTGATTTGAACCTTCTCTCCCCGAATATAGATTTCTCCTTCATCGGGTTCGTACATCCCACTCAAAATACTCATCAATGTTGATTTTCCTGCACCATTTTCACCAAGCAAGGCAAAAATTTCACCTTTTTTAATGCCGATGGATACGTCGTCATTTGCTACGATTCCAGGGAAACGTTTCGTAATATGTTTCATTTCAACGATATAATCAGACATCGTTCATTCTCCTCCCTCAGAAATCGGAAAAATAATAGAAGTTCATCATTCCCTAAACATTTAGTAGGGAACTGATAAACTTCTATTGTCATTGTGTCTTTACTTACTTTTATAGTCCTGGAAACTTTTCTGGAGTATGTTCATTAAAATTAGATGCAGGTACGATCGTGCCATCTTTCACTAGCTCGTACGCCTCATTCATTTTGTTTAACGTATCCTCAGATAATTGGTGACGACCTTCTTCTTTAATAAAACCTGTTGAATTTGTATCCGCATGAAGAACTACATTTCCGCCTTTAAAGGATCCATCAGCAACAGAATTCAATGCCTTTTCAATGTTCATCGCCATGAATTTCACGCCGGATGTTAATACGATATTTTTAGAACCATTTGCACCGTCATCATATTGGTCAACATCCACACCAATTACTTTCACGTCGCCCTTAGCTTCCTTGACTGCTGTGAATACACCATTACCAGTGCCGCCTGCAGCAACGAAGATAATATCTGCACCTTGTTTGATCAATGCATTGCCGATTACTTTACCAGTCGCTTCATCCGCAAAGGATCCTGCGTAGTTACCGCCAACATCAGCACCCGTTACATCAGTTCCTGCATAACCAGATAGTTCAACAAGTTCAACATTTTTTCCATAAACCTTGTTCGCGTAATTTACGCCTGATTCAAAACCGAATTGATAGTTTACATTTGAAGGATAAGCGATCCCATTTACAACCGCTACTTTGTTTGTCTTCGTTTCAAGTGCTGCAGCCATTCCTGCAAAGAAACCACTCTCTTGCTCGGCGAAATTCATCGCATAAATATTGTCGAAATCAGTTTGGCCATCTACAGGAGCTGGCTCAGTGTCATTCATGATAAAGATCTTATCCGGATTTTCTACAGCGATGCTAGAAACCCCAGCAAATTGGAAACCAGGTGTAACAATTACATCATAATCTGCCACGATATCGGCAACAGCTTGTACAGCAGCTGCTGGATCGCCTGTTGGTTCCTTAACAGACTTTACTGTTGCTGTTGGATTGTTTTTAATAAAGTTCAAAATTCCGTTATAGTTATCTTCATTGAAGCTACCATCATCTACGCCAGATGGGCTTGTTACGATGGCAATTTTCAAGCCTTCATTGCTTCCCGCCTTAGCTTCTTTATTAGCTGAGCTATTTCCGCAAGCGGCCATAACAGCAGTGAGTAAAACAGTGAATAATAGCATTGCTATTTTCCTTGTATTTTTGGTCATATAAATGATCCTCCCTGTTAATAAGTTTGAATTGAGTTTGTGTAAAAATTAAAAAAGCACCGTGTAGATACCGGTGCTTGACTTCAGGAAGGTAGACAATAGAAATAAATAAGTTATTTATCTCTATCGTTATATGTACTACCTCGTAGTCAAGCTATTTACGGCAGCTTGGTAGAAACTTTTGGGCCCTATCCCCAACATTATACGAGAATATTATTCAATTTTTACTACCCAATAATAACACCCGGAATTCGAGGTGTCAATATAAAACCGAATGATTAATTTAAAAAACGTAACATCGTTCGCTAATTGCGCGAACGACTAGAATTATCAGCCGAAAGAATAGGTAATATTCGCCTTCTTAATGTTTTAAATGTTTGCAACTAGCCAATTGAATTTGTACAATTAGGGAATGCTCAGAGTAAAGGCAGTAATAAAGTATTAAATTGGTATTATAATAATAACAATCGGAGGTATTTAAAAGTGAATAAACATAATGCACAATTTTTCATATCCAACCTAGGATTAACTCCACATCGAGAGGGTGGATATTATAAACAATCATTCCATTCGACCGAAACGATTTCCGATCAAGAAGTATCGATGAATTTTGATGGGAACCGCATGCTCTATACGAGCATCTACTTTTTATTAACATCGAAAGACATTTCTCACTTTCATCGTTTGAAATCTGATGAATTATGGTATTATCATGCAGGAAGTCCACTAACCATTCATGTAATTGAGGAAAATGGGGATTATAAAGAAATTAAATTAGGGTTGAATTTGGATAAAGGAGAAGTCCCCCAGGCGTTAGTTCCAAAAAACACTATTTTCGGATCTTCTGTGATGGATCCGGATACATTCTCTTTAGTTGGGTGTATGGTTTCGCCTGGCTTTGAGTACAAGGACTTTGAATTATTTACACAACAAGAGCTTTTAGAAAAATATCCTCAACATAAAGATGTCATCTTAAAGATGGCTTATGAGAAAATTCCAGACTAATAAATAAAAATGAAGCTCCCCACAAGTCCAATGACTTTCGCGGAGCTTCTTCTTATTTGGTATAACGTATGGGTTAAATAGCAAGCTTTCTTAAATTACAAAAAATTACTTACTTATTTTCATTTATTATCGGATATAAACTCATTAAAATGCACACCTTATGCTTGATAAGACAAAGTAAAGGTGGCAAAATGATGTATTTTGGTCCCAGTAATATCTCTTCAAAGTTCAACTTATTTTCAGAAAGTCATTTAGTGATATTGATACTATTCATTTTATTTATAGTAACAATTTTCCACTATCGTTATAAATTGAATGATGACAAATGGAGAAAAGCTGAAATTGGAGTAGCCATTTCTTTGATTTTATCCGAAATGACCTATCACTTTTGGATGATCCAAAATGGAATTTGGAAAGTCGGAAGATCATTGCCGTTAGAGTTATGCAATATTGGACTCATACTTTGTGTTATGTTATTGCTGACAAGAAAAAAAATATTCTTCGAAATACTATTTTTTATATCCCTATTTGGTGCTACTCAAGCGATCTTAACTCCTGCATTAACTTACAATTTTCCACACTTTCGATTTTTTCATTTTTTCTACACACATATGATGATTGTATGGGTGATTTTATTTTTTATGTGGGCGAAGGGATATTATCCAAATTTCATGTCCGTAATAAAGCTAATTATCTTCCTCAATCTACTTTTACCAGTAATTTTATATATGAACAAAAACAATAACGGGAACTATTGGTATTTACGCCACAAACCTGATAGCTTCAGTCTCTTTGATTTGTTAGGTCCTTATCCTTGGTACATTTTTACGTTGGAAGGTTTATTGTTATTACTTAGCTTTGGGGTATGGCTAACCATCCCTAAACAATCCTTACCAAAAAGATAGATAAATTAAATGGCATTATATATTTTATATGACTACTATGTAATGCCATTTTTGATATTTGCGCCCGTTAATTGAATACGCTTAACTTTTATTAGCTGGTTTAGTTTAACAGTGGTAAATCAAGAGAAATATATTTATTCTTTATCAATTGGTGAATGAATATGATTATCATATGTATTAACATACATATTTCCATTAGCGGACAGGACTGCATATAATACATCACGTTGAACTAAGTTACGTTTATTCAACTCCATTTTTAACCATAATTCTGTTAGGTTATTATGTTCTAGATTTTCCTTTATTACTTCTCCATCCATAATTAGTTCAATTGGTAATTTAAATTCAGGAGTTATCGGGATCATTAAATCTTGTCTATTTACATTTCTGAATTGAGGCTTTTTTAAGACGGTTAATGTCCCATTTGTCTCTATAATTGCAAACAGTACCTCTTCAATATTAAAGACGTCCTTTTCCCTTAACTGTTGATTTAAATAATCTAACGTATATCGCATCTTTTTCATATTTTTATCTAGTATTTTTCCCTTTTCAATAACAATAGTCGGGTCACCTGCAAAAAGCTTTCTGCCTTTTCTACTTTTTAAGGAAATAAGAGCCATCATAAAAATTATTATGATATAAACAACAAATGCTAGGGCAGCATGATTTGATTTTATAGATGTATTAAAGGCTATGTTTGCTGCTATGGCGCCTAATGAAATGGCTGCAACGAAATCAAACATCGTCATTTTAGAGATAGTTTGTTTACCAAGTATTCGTGTGCCTATTAGTAACAGTCCAAAAGAAGCTATTGACCTTAAAATAACCTCGAAATACTCAGACACTTCAACACCTCATTTTATTTTTATCTCTAATAGACTTTACTATTTCTCACTTTCTAAACATTTATTTTAGAATATGCTCTTAAAAATCTCGATAATCAAATCACCAAGAATGTCTATCTCCACGTAAAGGAAATGAAAAAAGAAGCTTCCCAAAAGTTTAATCAACTTTTGAGAAGCTTCGTTAATTTACCTCTGTATTAGCAAGATGTTAGCAAACCACTCTCATCTTGCTTAAAGCCCTAATGTCTCAAGGGTTGAAGTGACTTATTACATCATGCCGCCCATTCCGCCCATGTCAGGCATGCCGCCTGCTGTTGGTGGTTCTGGGATATCTGCAACGACTGCTTCCGTAGATAGGAACATTGCCGCCACGGATGCTGCGTGTTGGAGTGCGGAACGAGTAACTTTTGTAGGGTCCACGATACCAGCTTGCATCATGTTCACCCACTCGCCGTTCGCTGCGTTGAAGCCGATTCCGACTTCTTCACGTTTTAGGCGATCAACGACGATCGAGCCTTCAAGGCCAGCGTTTGTTGCGATTTGACGAACTGGCTCTTCAAGTGCGCGAAGGACGATTTTCACGCCTGTTGCGACGTCGCCTTCAACGCCTTCTAGAAGCGTTTCAACTTTCGTATAGACGTTGATAAGCGCTGTACCACCGCCGGATACGATACCTTCTTCGACTGCAGCACGTGTTGAGTTCAATGCGTCTTCGATGCGAAGCTTGCGCTCTTTCAATTCTGTTTCAGTTGCCGCTCCGACTTTGATGACTGCTACGCCGCCAGCAAGTTTCGCAAGGCGTTCTTGCAGCTTCTCTTTGTCGAACTCGGAAGTTGATTCCTCAAGTTGCGCACGGATTTGGCCGACACGTGATGCGATTGCATCTGTTTCTCCGTTTCCTTCAACGATTGTCGTGTGGTCTTTTGTAACAACGACTTTCGCAGCGCGTCCAAGCTGAGTGATGTCAGCAGATTTCAGATCAAGGCCAAGGTCCTCAGTGATGACTTCTCCGCCTGTAAGGATAGCGATATCTTCTAGCATCGCTTTACGACGGTCACCGAATCCTGGTGCTTTGACAGCTACTGCGTTGAATGTACCACGAAGTTTATTCACAACTAGTGTTGCAAGCGCTTCGCCTTCCACGTCTTCTGCAATCATCAACAACGGCTTGCCTTGTTGAACGACTTGCTCAAGAACCGGTAGAATCTCTTGGATACTTGAAATCTTTTTATCTGTGATCAAGATGTAAGGGTTCTCGAGAACCGCTTCCATTTTGTCTGTGTCTGTTGCCATGTACGCAGACGCGTAACCACGGTCAAATTGCATACCTTCCACAACGTCAAGCTCAGTCGTGAAGCCTTTTGACTCTTCGATCGTGATGACGCCATCGTTGCCGACGCGCTCCATCGCTTCAGCGATCAATTCGCCGACTTCTTCATCGCCTGAAGAGATAGCTGCAACTTGTGCAATCTCCTGTTTGCTTTCGATTTCGTCGGAAATGCCTTTTAACTCTTCAACTGCTGTTGCAACCGCTTTTTCGATTCCTTTACGGATGCCGACAGGGTTTGCTCCAGCTGTTACGTTTTTCAATCCTTCACGGATCATCGCTTGCGCTAGTACTGTTGCAGTCGTCGTACCGTCACCAGCAATTTCATTCGTTTTGGAAGCAACTTCCGCTACAAGCTTTGCACCCATGTTTTCAAATGCGTCTTCAAGCTCGATTTCCTTTGCAATTGTCACACCGTCATTCGTGATAAGCGGTGAACCGAATTTTCTTTCAAGAACGACGTTGCGTCCTTTTGGTCCAAGCGTCACTTTAACAGCGTCAGCAAGTGTATCTACACCGCGTAGCATTGCGCTGCGCGCGTCTTCATTAAATTTAATTTCTTTAGCCATTTATGAATTCCTCCTGTTTTTTCGTGTACTTATTTATAAGGGGCGACTTAGCCGATGATAGCTAGAACGTCGCTTTCACGCAGGATCAAATATTCATTGCCTTCATATTTCACTTCAGTTCCAGCATACTTTGAGAAGATGATGCGGTCGCCTTCTTTTACTTCCAGGTCAACACGCTGGCCGTTTTCAAGAACTCGTCCAGTACCTGCCGCTACAACTTTACCTTCTTGCGGTTTTTCTTTCGCAGAATCCGGTAATACGATACCGCTAGACGTCTTTTCTTCTGCTTCGATCAGTTCGATTACGATACGGTCACCTAATGGTTTCAACAAGTGAAACAACCTCCTCGACAAATTATCTTCTTTTTAGCACTCAGCAATCAAGAGTGCTAATACAATTCTTATCATAATAAAGTTGCCCAAAAATTGCAAGCAAAATACTTGTGCATTTATAGATAAGATAAAATGACATTTCGTCTCCATTGAAGCATGCCGACAGTCAACAATTGTTGCATCCTTTTCTCTTTGCTTGTCTTCGTAGAAAGGCTAAAATGGATAATAGAAGAAAGGAAGTTGGCAATGAAAAACTGGAAAATCTCTATTTCGATCGTTCTTTTATATATCGCAATGCAGTTCGGAAGCATTCCTGTCTCGAAAGGACTCTTCACCTACTTTCAAGACACCGCCGGTATGGAAAAGGAAGACGCGGCATATTACGGCTTCGCCTGGGCGTTGTTCATCACCAATCTGATCGCCGCCCCAATCATCCTGTTCATGACGACGCGCAACAAACGTTTTTGGGATATCTTTAAAAAAGGGAAGAAAGCGACTCCTTGGATGACTATCCTATGGGGAGTGCTAGGTTTTTTCATGGCGATGGCAGGTCAAATGATTGCCGGAATCATTGAAATAGCGCTCGGCATCACGCCGGGATCCGAAAATACCGCCTTGCTGAGCGAAGTCGCCAAAGCGACGCCGATCATCATCTTTTCCATCGTCATTTTCGCGCCACTTCTCGAGGAGATCGTTTTCAGACGGGTTCTATTCGGAGGGATTTACACGAAGACAAACTTCTGGATTGCAGCAATCGTGAGTGGAATTGTGTTCGCAGCTGTACACGGCGAGCTCGAGCATCTGCTCACCTATACGGCGCCGGGAATGGTGTTCGCATTTATCTACCATCACACGAAGCGCATATGGACGCCGATGATTGCACACCTCCTCATGAACGGCTTTGTCATGATTGTCCAACTGAATTACGAGAAATTGGAGCAATTGCAAAATATGAAGCAAGCCGTCATCTATTTTCTTCAATAAAAAAACGACTTCCCATTAAGGGAGGTCGTTTCAGACTGTAGAGAAAAGGGTTGGAAATCATAGATTTCCAACCCTTTTGCTTAAACATCTACATTTTAACTGTCATATTCCGAAATAACGTTGATTTCCGTTCCGGGCGGACGCTTTCCGGGGGCTTGCCCTCAGCCTCCTCGTCGCTTCGCTCCTGCGGGGTCTTCACGCTGCGCTAATCCCCCAGGAGTCGCCGCCCTGCACTCCAATCAACTGGAAATCCTTTAAGACAGGGGTATCATTTCAGCCTCCATAGCCGGCGCTCTCCACGTCCAACTGGCCAGCTTCTTCAAATTTACGGCAGAAAAAGTCAGCATCGCCTGCATGGATATTTTTTTAAGTCCCCGGGGGGTTGTCCATCGCATGCCATGCTTTTCTTTTGCATCAGAAGGTATACTGAATGAATGTCATCTTGATGAGTACGACAGGATCAATGCCAGGTCGCCCAATGGTTGAATACAGATCTTCAATTAATGGATAGATGAAGGAGAAATCAAGGGCCGCATCCAGTTTTCGAACCAGATGTTCCTGAGGAACCAACTGCTCTATAGTCAGCATTTCCAACTGTTCGCGTTCATTAATTTGATTTGTCATCATATCCATCACCTCATTCAGTTAATAGGAAACACGTTGATTGGAGCGGAGAGCGGCGACTCCTGCGGGAACAGCACGAGCTGAAGACCCTGGACTGAGCGAAAGCCGTAACGAAGAACGGCTTTTGCGAGTAAAAGCGTAGCGTTACGAGCATAGGGGTGCTGTCTAATTTCTGCACAACCCGCAGAAATTAGACAAATCGAACCCTTCGCTGTTCGATTGGCTGAAGCCGTGCCCGCGGAAAGCGTCCGCTCGCAGTGGAAATCAACACTTTTAGCTTTATCTATTATAAAAGAAAAAACTGTAGGCAAACCCGAAAATTCAGGGTGTTTGTCTACAGTCTGAAACGACTTCCCATAACGGGAGGTCGTTTTCATTCAACTTAATGACGCGATAATTGAAAAGATGATTGCCCCAAATACGAGCGCAATGAGAAAGACAATGACGAAAAAGATGGCAATGATAATCGCGACAACACCGAGTCCGCGCCATGCCGAAAAACCATGCACCAGGCCGATCCCTTTACAGGCGATGACCGTTCCAAATATGCCGACGCCGATTGTAATGAGATTTTGCAAGAAGTAAATGCCTAACGGCAAATTCGTAATCCCTAAATTCACTGTCGGCATTTCAAATAGCCGGGATCCGTACACGGCGATTAGTAGGAAGTTCATCGGTGCGAGCCAGATTGCAACAATCGCAGGCGCAGGAGTGATGTGGATCATGTCGGAGAATTTTCCTGTCCCGCCAAGCCATTTACCGACCCACGTATACATCGCCGTATTGATCACCCAGCCGATGAGGCTCCCGCCGTATGTCATGATTATGGATACAATGATGATGAATGCTAACGGCATGCCGCCAAAAATTCCGGCCGTCGCCATGGCGATCGAACCGGTGCTGATCGAGCTCAGCAGGAAAATGAGAAAACCGTATCCGACCGACTTTTTCTCAAGCAAGTATTGAAGCGTCTTCGTCGGTTGGCTCCAAATCGATATAAGTGGCTTCATGTTTGTTCCCCCTTTTACTTCCTATGTATATGTAAGAGGACTTGCTGTCGAGTCCCCTACTTCCCATCATACTGGAATCATTTTGGAATTTCGTTACAAAAAAAATCCCGCCTCCATAACCCGGGAAGCGGGACATCATTTATTTCTCCAAGTTCCCCATCACTTCATCAATCTGGCGCTGCTGTTCAGCCTTGATTTCTTCAATCTTCCGTTTCTCCTCGGCCTTCAGGAATTTCCGATAGCCGACGCGGCAGATGACAATGCTTATTTCATAAAGCGCGAATAACGGAACGGTCACTAGTAAATGTGACATAAGGTCCGGTGGCGTGATGAATGCAGCAATGACGAACAGCACGAAATACGCTACCTTCCGGATTTTCACGAGCTTCGCAGGATCCAATATGCCGAGCCTCGACAGGAATAAAAGGACGATCGGCAGCTGGAAGATCACGCCGAACGGAATGAGTATTTGGAACAGGAATGTGAAGTATTCATTAATACCGACCGTCTGTGTGATGCCGAGCTCCGCCGACAGTTCCT
This sequence comes from Sporosarcina pasadenensis, assembly GCF_047228845.1. Lineage (NCBI taxonomy): Bacteria > Bacillati > Bacillota > Bacilli > Caryophanales > Caryophanaceae > Sporosarcina > Sporosarcina pasadenensis. The sequence continues at coordinate 6,839 of NZ_JBFEGM010000021.1, read as the reverse complement.
TCATGAAGTTCATGACGAACGGCACGAGGACAAAATAGGAAAATCCAATTCCTACGAGCAACAGAAGGAATGCGAACGGGATATAGCTCAACGTCACTTTCCGCTCCGTCTCATGAAGCCCGGGCGATATGAATGACCAGAACTGGTACATGATGACCGGTGAAATGATCACAACCGCCAAAAAGATGATGACCTTCAAGTACAAAGCAATCGGATCGACGACATTGAATGCGTGAAATTCCTCATATCCTGCCTCTAATTGTAAAAACTTGATGATCGGCTTGGCGATGAAAAAGCTGCCGATCACCGCAATAACAAAGAAAACGACGATTACCATCAGTCGTTTTCTAATTTCATCTATATGTTCAATGACTGTTAAATTTTTTTCTTTCATCGGACAGACATCCTTACTTATTGCACTTCATTTTTCTTGTCTTCGACTTTTTTTGTCGGTTCTTCATCGTCGGTTGCGAGACCTTTTGTTGCATTTTTGAATTCACGCAATGAAGATCCAAATGCCTTTCCAATTTCAGGCAACTTCTTCGGTCCAAAAATGAGCAATGCAATGACAGCGATTATAAGTAGACTTCCTATACCTGGAGCCATTTCGGACACCTCCTTCGTATGGTACCTATTTTACATGAAAACAGCTTGTATTACTATTGAACAGTTCATTCTATTTGTGAATCTTTTTCGTCATTTTTAATGAAATAGATTAGCGTCTGCAATTCTACCGACAAATCGATCGTATGGATACGCATCCAGTCAGGCGCCGTCAGCCGGACGGGTGTGAAATTGAGGATCCCTTTCACGCCGATATTGACTAGCCGATCCGCCACTTCCTGCGCCGCCTTCGTCGGAACAGTCAAGATGACGAGATTAATGCCGAGCTCTTTGATCTTCTCTTCCATCATGTCAGGATGGAACACCGGAATATTGCTGACCGTCTTCCCTTCCCTTGGCGCCTTCGGGTCAAAAGCGACGACAATCCGCGTATTATGGTTCTTCTGGAAATTGTATTTCAAAAAAGCGTTCCCTAAGCTTCCAACGCCGATCAACGCGACATCCGTCCCTTCATCCTGATCAAGTGCATGGCGGAAGAATAAAAGGAGATCGTTCACGTCATAGCCGTAACCTTTTCGCCCTAGCGCCCCAAAATGGGAGAAGTCACGGCGGATCGTAGCGGCATCAATTTTCATCGCCTCGCTCAGTTCGCTCGAAGAGACGCGCTTCTTGCCGGCGCTCGCGAAGTTTTGTAGAAATCTATAATATAATGGAAGGCGTTTTGACGTCGCCTGTGGAACTCTCGGAGTCGATTCAGCCATTTCTTACCTCCTGTACGTGCATTTAGCTCATTTTATCGTACTCTAGATGTGTGCTGATGTAAAGCCGACGATTGCACCGACCCGCCCATTCGATTACACTAAAAGTGGAATAGAGGTGTGCTGAATGATCGTATTACAAGTGAATGGAATAACAAAATCCTTTTCAGGAACTGATATATTGAATAACGTCCGCCTCGAAGTGCAGCACCGTGATAGAGTGGCGCTCGTAGGACGGAATGGAGCCGGCAAGTCGACATTGCTCAAAATCATTGCGGGTGAGATGACTGCAGATTCCGGCGATCTAATTATGCCGAAAGATGTACAAGTCGGCTATCTCGAACAGCATGCGGGCATTGATTCCCCCCTCACGATATGGGAGGAGATGCTGACCGTTTTCGAACCGCTTCTTGCAATGGAAAAAAGGCTCCGTCAGCTGGAAGCACAAATGGCGGATCCTTCCGTATACGAGAAGCCGGAAGAATACGAACGAGTCATGAAAGATTACGACGCGCTGCAAGTCGAGTTCAGCGATTCGGGCGGATATCAATATGAATCTGATATGCGTTCGGTCCTCCACGGCATGCGCTTTTATCCCGAAGACTACGGGAAGAACGTCAATCTCTTATCAGGCGGTCAGAAAACGCGGCTGGCGCTTGCGAAAATGCTGCTCAGCAAACCGGACCTCCTCATTTTGGACGAGCCGACGAACCATTTGGATATCGAGACGCTAGGCTGGCTCGAAAAATACCTCGTCTCCTATGAAGGGGCGATCCTTATCGTTTCCCATGACCGCTATTTCCTCGATCAAATCGTGACAATCACGTACGAAGTGTCGAGGAGAAAAGTGACGAAGTATGTCGGCAACTATAGCGCCTATTTAGTTGAAAAAGCGAAGAACTATGAGCGGGATAAGAAGCTGTACGAGCGCGAAACGAGCGAAAAAGCGAAACTCGAGGATTTCATCCAACGGAACATCGCCCGTGCGTCGACTTCCAAAATGGCGAAAAGCGGACGGAAGCTTCTCGAGCGTACCGATTGGATGGACGCTCCCGATGGAGACGAAAAGTCCGCAAGCTTTTCCTTCTCCATCGATCGGCCAAGCGGCAATGATGTACTCACATTGGATGACATCGCTGTCGGCTACAACGGCAAGCCTGTCTCCGAGCATATCAACATGCATGCGTACAAAGGCGATCGGATTGCCATCATCGGACCGAACGGGATCGGCAAATCGACATTGCTGAAGACGATCGTGAAAAGGCAGGAGCCGATTGAAGGGACGATCCGCTACGGGACGAATGTCCAATTCGGCTACTACGACCAGAACCAGGCGACGATCCTCGGTACGGGGACAGTCCTCCATGAGCTATGGGATGAGTGGCCGATGATGAATGAAAAGGATGTCCGCTCCGTACTCGGGCGCTTCCTGTTCACAGGCGAGGACGTCGAGAAGCCTGTCGTATCCCTTTCCGGCGGCGAGAAAGCCCGTCTTTCATTGGCGAAGCTCATGCTTCAAAAATCGAACACGCTCATACTGGACGAGCCGACGAACCATCTCGACCTCGACAGCAAGGAAGTGTTGGAAAATGCATTGGATGACTTTCCTGGCACAATTCTCTTCGTCTCCCATGACCGTTACTTTATCAATCGGATCGCTACAAAAGTGATTGACGTCGGTCCTATCGGCGTCACTGAGTATCTCGGCGATTATGATTATTATATTGAGAAGAAAAATGAGCTGGAAGAGCTGAAGGCGGAACAGAGTGCTTCGGAACAGCCAAAACAGCCGAAGAACGGACGGAATGAAGAAGACAAGGAAATGAAACGGCAGGAGCGCCGTTTGACAAGAGCCATCGCTGAAATCGAAGAGTCGCTTGGGAAAATGGATGCCGATATCGCCGTTCTGCAAGAAGAATTGCTGAACCCTGATTTTGCCGACGACCATGTAAAGCTGATGGATCTTCAGGAACAGATCGACGAACTGCAATTGCAACACGACAACAAGTCAGAGGAATGGCTCAATTTGCAGGAAGAACTCGAAAATTTGAATGCATAAGCATGTTCAAAGCTGTCGATGGGAATGAACCCCCATTCGACAGCTTTCTTTCGTTTTCGACATGCCTACCATTTGATTTCCACAATCTTATCAACATCATGCCCGTTGATATAATGGGATATGAACATAGTTATCCACGTTATCCACATTTTCATCTACAATTACCCACATAGTTATCCAAAAGATGAAATGGTCATTCACACGAATCTTTTAATTATCCACAACTTATTAACAATTGTGCATAAGTACGAACGTTCCCTCTTGACAAGTCGGATTCACATCAGGACAAATAAAAACGGAAATCGTCAGAAACCGACGATTTCCATCATTCATTTACTTATTTGTTTTCAATCATTCCAAGACCCAAGCTCCATGCCCGGCCTGCCGTTCATTTCCATCGTGCCACGTTTCCCGCTTACGAACATCGCGGTACCTGCCGCAGCAATCATTGCCGCATTGTCCGTGCAAAGGGAGATTGGCGGGACATAAAAAGGGATCCCCTCTATTTCAAACGCAGCATCCAACGAAGCCCGCAATCCTTTATTGGCAGCAACTCCGCCCGCTGCAATCACTTGCTTCACTCTGTATTCCTTCGCAGCTTTCAATGTCTTCTCCGTCAACACTTCGACGACGCTTTGCTGGAAGCCCGCGGCCACATGTGCAGGAACGACTTCGCCGCCTTTTTGCTCCAGATTATGCTTGTAATTGATGACGGCGGATTTCAGTCCGCTGAAGCTGAAGTCATATGAATCTGACTCGAGCCAAGCCCTCGGAAAGTCGACCGCTTCATCGCTCTCAAGCGCAAGCTTGTCGATATGTGGACCTCCCGGGTATGGCAATCCGAGGACGCGTGCCACTTTGTCATACGCTTCCCCTGCAGCATCATCCCGCGTTTCGCCAATCAACTTGAACGACCCATGCTTCTCCATGAGGACCAACTCTGTATGCCCTCCGGAGACAATGAGCGCAAGCAAAGGGAACTCCATCGGCTGCATCAATTGATTTGCGTAAATATGCCCCGCGATATGATGCACGCCGATGACCGGCAGCCCATTGGCAAACGCGAACGCCTTCGCCGCATTAATGCCAATCAATAATGCACCCACTAGACCAGGACCTTCCGTCACAGCGACCGCATCCAAGTCCGCTGGAGCAAGATTAGCCTTCGCCAGCGCTTCCTCTATGACGAGCGTAATCTGTTCGACATGATGCCGCGACGCGATTTCAGGCACGACGCCGCCGAACCGTTGCTGACTTTGGATTTGCGACGCAACAACGTTCGAGACGATCTCATGCCCATTCCTCACAATCGAAGCCGCCGTCTCATCACAGCTCGTTTCAATTCCTAATATATAAATATCTTTGTCCATTAAAATTCCACCCACATGACGAGCGCATCTTCATGGTCGTCCGTATAATAGTTTTTCCGTATGCCGCCATCTTGGAAACCGAGTTTGCGATACAGATTCTGCGCCGTATGATTGCTCACACGTACTTCGAGCGTCATCAGCCTTACATCATTCGCCTTACATAGCTCAATCGCCTTGCGCATAAGCGCCTCTCCGATTCCATAGCCTCTCATATGCTTTCTCACTGCCACATTCGTAATATGGCACTCATCGAGCACGACCCACATCCCGCAATGTCCAATCACTTCATCGTCTGCAACTGCGACGATATAATGAGCATAATCATTTCCGGTCATTTCATGCTCGAAAATTTCCTGCGTCCATGGCGTCGCAAACGACTCTTGCTCGATTTCAACGACTTCAGGGATATCTTCCGTTGTCATTTTTCTATATTCAATCGTTTTATTCACTGCCCTTTTCCTTCCGTTGCTGCATCAGCCAGTTCGCCTCCGCCTCAGCGATACGGCGGTATTCCGGCGTAAATGCATGTATATTCTCTTCTTGTCCGCTCTGCTCCGCGATGAAGATCAACGAAGACGCTCTCGGAAGCTGCAAAGGGAACGGAGCAATGACAGCCTTCTCCTTCAACCTTTCCACAATAAGCTCTTCATGCATCGCAACATCCTTGCCGACAAAAAGAACCGGACGCTCCTTGCTTGCTAAACCATCCAGCAGATTTTCAATCGCAAAATGTCCGTCCTCCGCGTTGGCGGTTAAACCGCCATCCACGAATTCATATACCCCTGCGTACACATTATTTCTTCTCGCGTCCACAAGCGGGCAAATTAACCCGTAAAAATACGGAGCATTCGCAGCAAGCACCTTCAAACTCGAAACGCCAAACAGTGGCTTCTTCAACGTCCAAGCCAACGTCTTCGCAATCGTCACCCCGATGCGGACACCTGTATAAGAGCCCGGTCCTTCCGAAACTGCAATTGCATCGATATCTTTAGGCTGCAGCTTCACTGTCGCAAACAATTCCTCGATCACCGGCATCGCACGCAATGAATGATTGACCGCCATCGAAGAATTCACTTCGGCCAAAACAGCTCCGTCCTTCACAATTGCAACGGACAAAGGCGTGTTCGCCGTATCTATCCCTAACCATATCATAACGTCATCGCCTCACAAATCTTTTCAAAACGCTCTCCTTTTGGAATGAACACTATTTTTCTCGACGTTTCCCCGGTATGCTGGATCCGGATCTCCAATCGCTCCGCAGGCAGATCATCCTCGATCAAATGCGCCCATTCAACGACAGAAACCGCATCTCCATAGAAAAGCTCGTCCCAACCGAGATCCTCATCACTATCTGCCAATCGATAGACATCCAAATGATTGAATGGGACTCTGCCTTCATATTGCTTCAAAATTGTAAACGTGGGGCTGTTCACCGTCCGAGTAATGCCGAGGCTACGTGCGAGAGCTTTTGTGAAGGTCGTCTTCCCGGCACCAAGATCGCCTTCCAACGTCACGACGTCCGGAGGGGAAAGCAAGCCTGCCAATGTATGTGCAATCTGTTCAGTTTCCGCTAAGGAATGAACATTGAATTGTATAGTCATCGTATTTTCCTTTCATCTCCACTTTGCTTTAGTGTACCGAAAAAACAGCATTTCCGAAAGTCTTGAGGTTTGGTGGAGGTATGTAATTGATTAAATAGTTGTTGTAAGTGGGACTGATAAGCTGTCCGTCCAATGAGTGTAGGTGTGCGTCTAAAGAGTGTCGTTCCGCGTCCAAAGCAAACCATTCCACGCCCAATACTACCCATTCCGCGCCCAATGCAAGCCGTTCCACGACCAATACTAGCCATTACGCGCCCAATACTAGCCGTTTTGCGTCCAAAGCGAGCCGATCCGCACTCAATGACAGCGTCCCGCACCTAAAAGCACTATCCCTAAAGTTAATAAAAATACAATTAAACAACAAAAAACCGATTCTGGAATGAATCCATAATCGGCTGACAAGTTAAATTAAAATGGCGGTCCCGACCGGGATCGAACCGGCGATCTCCTGCGTGACAGGCAGGCATGTTAACCGCTACACCACGGG